>JAJDCV010000385.1 GCA_029260675.1 Phycisphaeraceae bacterium | reverse complement strand
GAATCAAGCACTCAATAAAGTCATCGGGCCGCGGATCACCGCGGATGAATGGGCCGCTCATCGTGGCCGGTACCTGCTGCCTACGGCGCTGCTGGTACTGGCCGCGGTGATGCTCCTCGTGTCGATCTTCCTGCCCTTCTGGCACATGCAGCTCAACGCGCCGCAATACCCCGGGGGGTTGCATGTGACCGGGTACGTCAACCACCTTACCGGTGACGTCCAGGAGATCGATTCACTCAACCACTACATTGGGATGCGTCCGCTCGATGAGGCCGCTCAATTCGAACGGGCAACCGCTGTCATGATGATTACGGCGCTGTCGTTGCTGGTACTCGGCGCGGTGTTTATCCACAGCAAGTGGGCGGCGCTTCTGGCTGTGCCGGCGGTCCTGTTCCCGGTCGGGTTCCTGGTTGATCTGCACCTTTGGTTATCGTATTTCGGAAACAACCTGGATCCCACCGCGCCGCTGTCAAGCTCGATCAAGCCGTTCACCCCGCCGGTGTTGGGTACGGGCAAGGTCGGGCAGTTCGAGACCGTGGCGTCAGCGGGGGCCGGCCTGATCCTTGCGGCGGCGGCTTCGGTCGTGATTCTGGTCGCGCTGTGGCGGCACCGCGCGGCGTACAAGCCGTTGATGGAGAAGCGGACTCAAGCGAGTGCAGACACCAGCCAACCGAAGCGATCTGATGTAGCAGATTAATTATTTTTCATCGGTCACCGCGTTTGCCCGGCAAGCGTGATAGCCTGTAATTATGAATCAACCCCGGGCGGGGTATCACAGATGAAGTGTCGACCAGATATCCGGATGTTGGGTCTGCTCCTGGCCATCTGGGGCGTGGCGGGCTTATGTGCCTCGTCGGTAGATGGGGGTTCGTTCGATCTGCAAGCGGCGGTCGACAACGCCGAGTCGGGAACCACTATTCACGTTCCCGCAGGGACATATCCCGGTCCGCTGGTCATCAACCAGTCGGTCATACTCGTCGCTGATCCCGGCACGATCATTCAGGGCGACGGCCAGGGCGATGTCGTACAGGTCCACGCACCGGACGTGACCCTGCGCGGGTTCACCATACGCGGCACGGGTAAGAGTCTTGACCGGGAGAACGCCGGGGTTACTGTCCTCGCGCCACGGGTTCTCATCGAAGACAACGACTTCGAGGACGTCCTCTTCGGGATCTACCTTAAAAAAGCACACGACAGTGTCATCCGCAACAACCGGATCGGTGGCAAGGACCTGCCGTTGCCACGCCGCGGTGACGGCATCCGGCTGTGGTATTCGCCAAACTCACTCGTTGAACAGAACACCGTCAGCAACAGCCGGGACGTCGTCATCTGGTTCTCCAACAACACGACGATCCGTGACAACACCGTGACCCACGGCCGATACGGCCTGCACTTCATGTACTGCGACGACACCGTGCTGATTGGTAATCACCTTGAGGGCAACTCGGTTGGCGCTTTCCTCATGTACAGCCGACGCCTGGTGATCAAAGACAACCGATTCATCCGTAACCACGGACCCAGCGGGTACGGCGTGGGGCTCAAGGAAGTCGACGGGGTTGACTCGGAGAACAACCTGTTCGCCGGGAACCGTATCGGCATCTACTTCGACAACTCCCCCGCATCGGTCGACATGGTTCAGCACTTTACTTCGAACGTGGTTGCGTACAACGACATCGGCCTGGCGTTCATGCCCTCGATCGAGCGTAACGTCTTCACGGATAACAACTTCATCGAGAACGTCGAGCAGGTAGCGGTTCTGGGATCGGGGAAGCTCAAGAAGAACCGGTTCACGGTCGACGGCCGGGGCAACTACTGGAGCGATTACACCGGCTTCGACCTCGACGGCGACGGTATCGGTGATATCAGCTACAAGGCGCAGAGCCTCTTCGAGAACCTGATGGACCGAGAGCCCAAGCTCCGGCTGTTTTTGTTCAGCCCCGTCCAGCAGGCGGTCGAACTCGCCGCCAAGGCGGTCCCGACGTTCCGCCCGCCTGTTAAGATCACCGACGAGGCCCCGCTGATGCAGCCGGTAGCCGTTACCATCTCCGTCGGTAGCGAACCACCCGCGTGGCCGACAACCACCGCCTCTCTGGTATTGTTGTTGTCCGCCAGCGGGTTGCTGATGTGCGGCATGACGGGGACGCTAGCCCGACCAAGCGCCGACGCAAGTCTGGTCTCTATGACACCACAAGCACACACCGATCAACCCGAAGAAGCCACGAAGCCTATCCTGTCGGCCCAGCGTATCACCAAGCGGTTCGGACGCCTGACCGCGGTGAAGGAGCTCGACCTGAGGCTTCGGCCCGGTGAAGCGGTCGCGTTGTGGGGCCCTAACGGTGCCGGCAAGACAACCGCCCTCCGCTGCATGCTTGGATTGATCCGTTGCAAAGGGGCCGTATCCATCAACGGCTTCGACGTCCGCAGGCAGCCCAAGAAAGCCAAGCGGTGTGTCGGGTATGTGCCGCAGGAGTTGGCCTTCTACGACGACTGGCGGGCCAGAGAGTTGCTGGGCTTCTTTGCGAAGATCAAGCGTATCGGTCGCGATCGTGTGTCGGCGGTGCTGGCCGAGGTTGGGTTGACAGAGCACGCCTCCAAGTACGTCGGCGAGCTATCCGGCGGGATGAAGCAGCGCCTGGCTCTGGCCGCGGCGATGCTCGCCGATCCGCCGGTCCTGATGCTTGATGAACTGACGGCTAACCTCGACGCCGCCGCCCGGGAAAGCTTCCTGAACCTCCTGTGCAGGCAGCGCGACATCGGCAAGGCCATCGTCTTTACCTCACACCGTCTCCGAGAGGTCGAGACGCTGGCCGACCGCGTCCTGGTCATGGAGCGCGGCGAAGTGGTAACAACCTGTGAGCCCCGCAAACTGGCGGAAGTCCTGGGCCTGAAGTCGAGCCTGCGTCTGTGGATTGAAATGGATCGGCTGGACGACGCGGTGAGTCAACTCCGGACCGAAGGGTTTGAAGCCGACCGCAACGGCAAGACCGTAAGCGTCAAGGTCCGCCCCGACGAGAAGGGCAAGCCGCTTGATGCGCTGCTGGCCGCGGGCATCGGCGTGCGGGACTTCGAAATCGACAGCAACGAAAGCGGTTCACAAGGCCGACGTGTCGAGCAGGGGGGCAAACGATGAGCCCCCGTACGATCTTTATCATCGCCCGTAAAGAGCTGCGCGACGCCCTGCGTAACCGGTGGTTCCTGTTTTACACCGTGGCGTTTTCGGTTCTCGCCTTGGCGATGTCGTATCTGTCGCTGGCGGGATCGGGGATGCAGGGCCTGGCGGGGTTCGGCAGGACGACCGCGGGGCTGGTTAATCTGGTGATCCTATTGGTGCCCCTGATGAGCCTGAGCATCGCGGCGCCCAGCCTGGCCGGGGAGCAGGAGCGGGGCACGCTGGCCTACCTGCTCGCGAATCCGATCACCCGTTTCGAGGCCCTCCTCGGCAAGTACTTGGGCCTGTCCGCCTCATTGACTGCGGCGCTGGCGATCGGGTTCGGCATCTGCGGGTTAGGGATCGCCGCCAACGGAGACTCCGCCGGCGTGGGGGTGTACCTCACTCTTGTTGTGATGACCTTCACCCTGGGCTTCGCCATGCTCAGCGTGGGGATACTTATCTCCACACTCACACGTAAAGCCGCGCCGGCGATCGGTATGGCCATCGTCGTCTGGCTTTGCCTGACGCTCTTAAGCGACCTGGGATTGATGGGCAGCGCCCTGGCGTTCAAGCTCAGCATCCAGGAGCTGTTCAGCCTGGCTCTGATCAACCCGCTACAGGTTTTCAAGATGTCCGTGCTGCACAACATGAATACGAGCCTGGATGTGCTTGGGCCCGCGGGCATCTACGCCACGCAGGCCTACGGCCGATGGCTCATGCCGTTGTTCATCGGGTCTATCCTCGCATGGATCATCCTCCCGCTTGCCTTGGCAAGCCTGACCTTTTCAAGGAAATCCATCGCGTGAGTCAGGCTTTGGCACGATCCATGAGCGTATTTGTTTTGACGATGGGGCTCGGCCTCGTCGGGTGCTCAGAGCGTCAGGACGCCGGCCCGCCTGAACTTCATCTGGGTGAGGATGTCTGTGACTTCTGCTCGATGATTATCAGCGACCAGGCCTTCGCCGCGGCTTGCGTGATCCGTCAATCAGATGGCCGATGGCACACCGCCGCGTTCGATGATATCGGCTGCCTGCTGGCGTTCGATAAAACCCAACACGATCCGATCGAACAGCGGTACGTCACCGACTACAACACCGGCCAATGGATACTCGCCTCGCAAGCTACATTTATAATAAGCCCGGGAATCCGATCCCCCATGGCATCCGGGATGATCGCCAGTCAATCAACCGAGGGCACCGCCGAATTAGCCAAGCGTTTTAATGGCACGACAAGCCGTTATGATGATCTCGAAGACACTGTTGGCCAAGACGCCACAGGCAGCCGCGCCTTTGATGTCAATGCAACCCAAGCAGTACCTTCAGGCCCCACGTTCCCTGACCAGGCCGATGCTACACATGAGAAGCCCGAATGAATCAGTCGACACAGAGTCACGAACACGCCCACCACGAGCAGTCCAGCAACCTCGCTCATCACTTCGACACGCCCAGGCAGCAGTTCGACGCGGCGAAGCTGGGGATGTGGACTTTCCTCGCCACTGAAATCCTGATGTTCGGCGGCCTGTTCTGCGCCTACGCTGTCTACCGCACGAACCACCCCGACATCTTCATCGCCGGGCATAACTTCCTGGACAAGAACATGGGCGCGTTGAACACGCTCGTGCTCATCGCAAGCAGTTTCACGATGGCCTGGGCCGTGCGCTGTGCTCAGTTAAACAAGCAGCGTGCATTGGTTTTTCTACTCACGTTGACTTTCCTCGGCGGGGCCGTGTTCATGGGCGTGAAGTACCTGGAATACAAGGCCAAGTGGGAGCACGGCCTGGTGCTCGGGAAGTTCTATCACCCCGACGAGGCGTACTTCGCCGCTCACCTCAGCGGCGACGGACACGAGGCCCAGGACACAGAGGGTCACCAAGCCGAGGCGGTGAAGCCCGCCCCCGCACCGAAAGAGTATGTCCCCAGCGCCGCCCGTGGCCGGATGGTCTTCTCTGGCACCTGCTCAAGCTGCCACGACGCCGACGGCACCGGCCTGCCCAATCAGGGCGCCGACCTGCACGAGGGGGGATTCGTCGCGTCGAAAACCGACAAGGAAATGCTCACCTTCCTCAAGATCGGCCGACAGTCCTGGGACGCCAACAGCAAGATGAAGCTCCAGATGCCTGCCAAAGGCGGCAACCCCGCCTTAACAGAAGATCACCTCAAGGACGTCGTAGCTTACCTGAGGGTCCTGCTCAAAGAAGACGCCATCGAAAAAAGCAGCGAGGGGGGGGAGTCCGTATCCGCGGACGTGACCCCGGATGATGCAGGGGACACGGGTGAATTGACCGCCGCCGATCTGGCGCTGCTGATCCCACGTTCGAATATCCCGCCGCCCGCTGAGTCGTCACTTGGATTAAGCGAGGCGTACTTCATTAGCAAGGAACCCGCCAAATCCGTCGAGCCCGAGCTCAAACCCGCGGACCTCCGTATGTTTTTCGCGATCTACTTCCTGCTCACGGGGCTGCACGGCTTCCACGTCCTGATCGGCATGTTCGTCATCCTCTGGCTGATTGTCCGTTCCATCAAAGGCCACTTCGGCTCAGATTACTTCACCCCCGTCGATATGGGTGGCCTGTACTGGCACCTGGTCGACCTGATCTGGATCTTCGTCTTCCCCCTGCTCTACCTCATTCATTAGCACTTGCGGCAGCGCCCGCGCAGGCTGTTCGATACGGATATGTACACGACCACGCCTCGCCGTGTATTGAGCGGTCCCCGTTCCCGAATTACCCGAGCAGCATATTGATAGCAGCCCGAGGTGTTAAAGAAAGTCCTGACCAGCCCCCTGAAACCCAGTCCACGATTTATGGGAAGCGGCGGGCCAGAGAACTTGTGACATTATTCCGGACGCAGTCCGATCAGCTGACGGTGGTGTTCCGGGACCGGGATGTGAGATTCACCCAGCAGTTCGACGCCTCCTCAAAGCGGCCGGCGTACCGATGCGGAACTGGCCCCCGGCCCGCCCACCACAACGCCTACATCGAACGGTGGGTCCATTCGATCAAGCATGAGTGCCTGGATCACTTCATCGTCCTCGGCGAGCGGCGCCTTCGATACCTCGTCGACGAATACGTCGATTACCATCACGAGTTCTGGCCGCACCAGGGACTGGGTAATGTCCCGCTGCACGGGCTGCGGCTGATCGACGAACCCGATCAGCCCGATTCCGCCTCCTACATCATCTGCTGTAGTCGGATCGGGGGATCTGCTCAAGCATTATGAGTGACGCGCGGCTTGATCATCAGCTCATCCACAGTCAGGCTACACGTTCATATAGAACGCCCATCACCGGAATCCTCGTGCGACCCGTTCGCCCATCGGCTCGCTCCGATACCCAAACCGGTCAACGCACAGGTCGAAATTTACACACTACCACCGGCGGCCTTTGCGCGGGCTCGGCGGTGGCGGACGATCTCGCCTCGTGCCAGGTAGATCACATCCTTGGCGATGTTGACCGCGTGGTCGGCGATCCGCTCGATCTGGCGGGCGGTGTTCTGGATACGGATCAGTTGAGGCATCCGATCGATGTCTTCACGGACGTATCTTTCGACGATAGCGTAGACCTCGCGGTGCCTGTCATCGACCAGGTCGTCCATCTTGCGGACCCCGTCGGCGAGGCTTTCATCGACCTGGACCAGCGCGTCCAGTGATTGCTTGACCATGCGTTGCGCCTGGTGCGCCATCTCGTGAAGGCCGAAAGGATCCAGGTCGATCGGGGGAAGCTCGCTTAGCGCCAGGCACTGCGATGCTACGTTCGACGCCAGGTCGCCGATCCGTTCAAGCTCGCTGTTGATCTTCAGCACGGAAACGATGAAGCGCAGGTCGTGCGCCACCGGCTGGTGTAGGGCCAGGGTGGCCAGGCACTCCTCCTCGATATCGATTTCGGCCAGGTCGATCTGGGCGTCCTGCTCGACGACCTGCACGGCCAGTTCGGTGTCCCCGTGTTCGACCGCGCTGACGGCTCGTTGCAGGGCCTGTTCGACCAACGCTCCTTCGGCAAGAAGCATCCGTTTGATTTTTTCGATCTGTTTATTCAGTAAGACGGACATGGTAGGACTCCACGCGGGGTGGGTTGAGGGTCATCCGAATCTGCCGGTGATGTAGTTCTGTGTCTGCTCATTTCGGGGCATGGTAAAGACCTGCTCGGTGTCGCCGAACTCGATCAACTCGCCCTGGTACATGAAAGCGGAGTAATCCGATGCACGGGAAGCCTGTTGCATGTTGTGCGTGACGATAGCGATGGTGTAGTCGTTGCGGAGCTGAGCCATCAGGTCCTCGATCGCGGCGGTGGATCGGGGGTCTAATGCGGAGCAGGGCTCGTCCATGAGTAGGACGCTAGGCCCTACGGCTATTGCGCGTGCGATACACAGACGCTGTTGCTGGCCGCCGGACAAACTCAGGGCCGGGGACTTCAGACGATCTTTGACCTCGTCCCATAGCGCGGCACTACGGAGGGATTGCTCGACGACCTGGTCTAGTTCAACGCGCGACATCCGAAGATGCAGGCGGGGTCCGAACGCGACGTTGTCGTAGATGTTCTTTGGGAAGGGGTTTGGCTTCTGAAAGACCATCCCGACGTGACGGCGAAGCTCGACGACGTCGGTGGAGCTATCAAGGAGGTCCTGTCCGTGGAGCTTGAGTGTGCCTGCGGCACGGGCGCTGGGGACCAGGTCGTTCATCCGGTTGATCCACCGCAGGAAAGTGCTCTTGCCGCAGCCGCTTGGTCCGATGAACGCGGTGATGCGCTTCTCGGGGATCACCATGTTCATGTTTTTGAGCGCGTGGAAGTCGCCGTACCAGGCATCAAACCCCGCGACCTCGATGGCGGGCTGCGTATCGCCGTGTCCGGTTGACGGATCGGATTTCCGCATCGTCTTGTCATGCTCGGCCGGGGCCGGGGGCAGTGGGATTGATGGATTCATCATGTTCACTTCCGGGTGCTTTGGAATTGTAGCCGGCATCGTCGGTCCCCTGTAAACGGGTTATCTCTGGAACTTCTGGCGGATCATCACGGCGGCGGCGTTGAAGGTGAGCAGGATGGCCATCAAGACCATGATCCCGCTGGCGGCGACCTGGTGGAACGATTCCTGGGGTCGGCTGGCCCAGTCGTAGATCTGTAGCGGCATCGCGGTGAAATCGTCCATCAGGTGTTCGGGGGTGAACGTGATATACACCACGCCGGCGATAATCAGGATCGGGGCCGCCTCGCCGATCGCCCGGCTCATCGCCAGGATCGTCCCGGTCATGATCCCCGGCACCGCCGCGGGCAAAGTCGTGCCCCAGACCATCTGCAAGCGGGTCGCACCCAACGCTAACGCGCCTTGACGCAGCGAATTGGGGACCGCACGCAACGCCTCCTGCGACGAGATGATGATGATCGGCAACACGACCAGCATCAGCGTCAACCCGCCCGCCAACACCCCCCGGCCAAACGGCAGTTGCAGGTAATACCAGTTCTCCGGCGTACCCAGTGTCCACACGGGGTCGCCCGGGCTGCCCATCACCTTGAACACCTCGACAAACGCGGTCATCCCCAATATCCCGTATACGACCGACGGCACGCCGGCGAGGTTGGTGATATTTAGCTGAACAAACCCGTGCAGCCTGGCCAGTGTTTTCTGTCGTGGCTTGAATTCTTCCAGCAGGATCGCGGTGCCGACCCCTAAAGGGATCGCGCTGACCGCACAGACCAGGCATATATAGATCGTCCCGATCATCGCCGGGTAGATGCCCGCTTTCTCCGGCTTGCGCGAAGGCGGGTTCATTAATAGGTGGGTATCCAGGTGCTCGATCCCCTGAGTGATGATCGACGCCAGCAAGACACCCAGCACCGCGATGCAGAGACCTGCGGCGAGCAGGCAAACCGCCACAAACAGATGGTCCTTTAGAAACCGCCCGCTGCGCGCCGACGGGGGATGGCTGGCTAACTCGTTCATTCGTACACCTGCCTGTACCGGACTCGGACGCGGTGACCTATCAGCGTCAGCAACAGCGTCATCAGGAACAAAGTCGCCGCGACCGCGTAGCTGGAGTAATACTCGGCGCCGTAGTTACTGGCGTCGCCTAGGAAGATCTGAACCATGTACCCGGTCATCGGCTGAACCTCGCTGCGCGGATCCAGGGTCAGGGAAGGCGAAGCCCCCGCCGCCAGTGCGACGATCATCGTCTCACCCACCGCCCGCGCGATCGCAAGCAGGAATGCCGCCACGATCCCCGACAGCGCCGCCGGCGTGACAACCTTGACCGCGACCTCGAACCGGGTCGCGCCTAAGCCAAACGCCCCCTCGCGCAGGCTCCGGGGCACCGCCCGCAACGCGTCCTCGGCCAAACTCGTCACGATCGGCAGGCACATCACCGCGACCGCCAACCCGGCGCTAGCGGCGTTGTAAACCCCAAAGCCCTCGTGCAGCCACCGCAACCCGGGCGTGATCACCGTCAACGCGAAAAAACCAAACACCACCGTCGGTATCCCCGCTAACACTTCGAGCACCGGCTTGATCACCGCACGGACTTTAGGTTTGGCGTACTCACTCAGCCAGATTGCTGTGATCAATCCCAGCGGCAAAGCCACCGCCATCGCCACCGCGGTGACCAGCAGCGTCCCGCAGATCAGAGGCCAGACCCCGAAGTGCTTCTCCGCACCCAGCAGCGGGCTCCATTTTGTGCCGCTGATGAATCCCCAGAACGAGACTTCATCAAGCCGGAAGAACCGGAGCGCCTCGACCGAAAGGATGACGATGATCGTCAGCGTGGTCGCGATCGAAAACACACCGCAGCCGATCAACCCCGCCATGATGCAGGATTCCCTCACCCGGCGCAGGATCTTGGACTTAGGCCGGCCGCGGGGCAATGAAACGGCGGGTTGTGGGTTGATCGCTGTCATGTCAAGTCAAGAAGGTGAAAAAGCGTGACGCCGCCCTAAAGCAACGCCACGCAAGAACTGGTCCATAACCTAAAGGGCCCGCGGATCAGTGATACACCTCGGACAGCGGGCCGTGGATCTTCTCGCCGTTCTCATCCAGGAACTGGGTCCCGGTCTTACGGGCCAGGTAGTTCTGCTTGATCAACTCGGCGATCTCGCTGGGCAGGCGGACGTAGCCGACCTCCTCGGCCAGCTCGGCCCCTTCTTCCAGGTAGAACTCAACAAAGGCGTTGACCTCCGGACGGTCCACAGCCTTGGCGTTGACGTAGATAAACAGCGGCCGACTGAACGGGGCGTATTCGCCGGACTCGATCGTGTCCTTCGCGGGCAGGATCGGGCCTGCCCCGCCATCGATAGGGACCGCACGGAGCTTGTCGGCGTTCTCAAAATAGTAAGCACAACCAAAGAACCCGATCGCGCCCTTGTCGCCGGAGACACCGCGGACCAGGACGTTGTCGTCTTCGGACACGCTCATGTCGGCCCGGATCGAGCCGGTCTTGCCCGCGATGACATCCTTGAAGTAATCAAACGTGCCCGAGTCCGTGCCGGGGGCGTAGAGCTTGATCTGGACAGCAGGCCATGCCGGGTTGATATCCTGCCAGGTCTTCACCGTCGTGCCGTCCAGGAAGATCTTTTTCAGGTCGTCGACGGACAGCTTGTCGATGAAGTCGTTGTCTTTATTCACCACGATCGTCAGGCCATCGTAAGCGACCGGGATCTCGATGAACTCGACGCCGTTCTCGACCGCCTTGTCCAGTTCCTTCTTCTTGATCGGGCGCGAGGCGTCGGAGATGTCGGTCTCGCCGGTGGAGAACCGCTTGAACCCGCCGCCGGTCCCGGAGATCCCCACGGTGACGCGGACTTTGCGGTACTCGGCGCCGAACTCCTCGGCCACCGCCTCGGTGATCGGGTAAACCGTGCTTGAACCGTCGATCTTGACAGAACCCTTGAGGTCTTCGGCATGAACGGCGTTCGATACGCCGAACGATGTCAGCGCTGTCGCGGTGAGTGCTGCGGCGAATACGCCGGATGGTTTGATAGCGAACATGAGTGTTGCTCCTTGAGTGTGCGAGACACGATTCTCCCGGGCCGTCGCGACCCGACTGCCTGAGTATGCTAAGCACCGTCCATGAGTGGAGTGTGAGTGTTTTGTGAGAATTGCGTTAGCGGCCAGACCGGCCGTAACATCTTGCTGAAAAATAACTAACAGGCTGGCAGATGCACCCGGAACGTGCTTCCCGCCCCCGGCGTGCTGTCCACGCTCACACGGCCGCCTTGGGCCTCGGCGATATGCTTAACAATCGACAGCCCCAGACCCGTCCCGCCGAGCTCCCGGCTGCGGGCCTTGTCCGTCCGGTAGAACCGTTCGAACACGCGGGGCAAGTGCTTGGGCTCGATCCCGCGCCCCTGATCGGTGACACTGATCACGGCCTCGCCCTCATCCACCTCACAACAGACCAGCACCGACGTGCCGGCATCGCTGTATTTCACCGCGTTGTCGATCAGATTCACGATCGCTTGTGCAAGCAACTGCTCACTGACCAAGGCCCGGATATCTCCGGCACACTCCGTATGGATGTGGATCTGCTTGGCGTCCGCTCCGGATTGGCAGGTCTCGATCGCCGCCGCGATCACAGGCCAAAGCCGTACAGGCCGGGCGTCATTTAAACTCTCACCACCGGCCTGCTCGATCCGCGCCAGGCTCAACAGGTCATCCACGATCGCCGCCAATCGATCGGACTGACGCGAGATGATCTGAAGAAACCGTTGAGCATCCTCGCCCTCATGGTCCGGTAGATCGCGGAGCGTTTCCACGGCGGCCTTGATCGCGCTGACCGGGGTCTTGACTTCGTGCGAGACGTTGCTCACGAAGTCCCGGCGGACCGACTCTAGTCGACGCAGCTGTGTCACGTCATGCAACACCAAGACCAAACCGATCCGCTGCCCGTCATCATCCCGCAGCAGGGCGCTTTGGAGTTGTATCGTGCGCTCGCCCGGTTCGTCGGGGTTTTCACTGGGCTCGTTAAGCGTCATCTCGCCCGCGACCGCGGCGCCTTTGTCAAGTGTCTGCTGGATCACTTGTTGAAGCTCGGCATTGCGCACGGCCTCGTAGATGCTCCGCCCGATCGCCGAAGTCGCATCCAGAGACAGCATCGCCGCGGCCGCCCGGTTCAGGCTCAGGATGTTCTGTTCACGGTCGATCGCCAGCACGCCCTCAACCATCGAGCTGTGGACCGCACCCAGTTCGTTGCGCTGGCGGATCACCGTCGAGAGCCGGTCCGCCAACTGGCTTGCCATGAGGTTCAAGGATTCCGCCAGCGCCGCGAGCTGCAAAGGCCCCTTCACCGCGATCCGCTTACTGAGGTCGCCCCCCGCAAAGCGGTCGGCTCCCCGACGTAAATCACGGATGGACCGGCTGATTAATATCAGGATCACCAGCATGGCACCCAGGAAGATGGCCGCGCCGATCAGCACCAACAGGGAATCCGACGAGCCCTCCTGGTGAGCAAGCACGCTGATTATCTCGACTGTTCCCATAGTATAGATCGTACCCGTCCACGCCCCGGGACGCAGAGCAAACCAGCGCATCACCTCACGATCTCAGATTACTCGCCAAACCGGTAGCCCACGCCCCGGACGGTCTGGACACGCTCGCCGGAAGGACCCAGCTTCCGCCTCAGTGACACCACCTTAACATCCACCGACCGGTCGGTCACCGCGGCAAACCCTTCGTGAAGCGACTCGATGATCTGCTGCCGTGTATAGACACGCCCCGGCCGAGACATCAGCAACTTCAACAAACCGAACTCGGTCGCGGTCAG
>JAJDCV010000384.1 GCA_029260675.1 Phycisphaeraceae bacterium | reverse complement strand
CGTGCCGAGCAGAACCTCAACCCCGATGCCGACGTGTTTGACACGATGAAGACGCTGGGTGTCGGCGCGATCAGGGAGAAGCCGGCCCTGTACGCGCGCGTCATCCGGGAGAGCGTGACCAAGTTCTTCACAGACCACTCGATGGGCGGGCTGTACCAGCAACTGGGGCTGACCTACACGCCCACGGGGCTGCGCGACAAGCTGATGAACGGGGGCTTCTCGTGGTCGAATCTATCGGACACACTCAAGAACCCGACCGGCTGGCTGGCGTTAATCTGGGTCGGGCTCAACGGGCTGCTGGTGGTGGGGATGATTCTTGGGGCGGTGATGCTGCTTGTGCGCAGACACTACGCGGCCCTGCTGCTGCTGGGGGGCGTGATGTTCTACTTCACGTTTGCGACGCAGACGACCGGCCTGGAGCGGTTCCGGCTGCCGGTGCTGGGGATCCAGGCGTTGCTGGTCGCGTCGCTGTTTTCCCCGCGGATCGTGCGTGAGCAGAAGGCCCGCAAGCCCAAGCGGCGCTGGTATGAGCAGGACGAGGAAGAGGAGGAGGGCGGGGAAGACACGGCCGCGCCGGCCGATCCGCCACCATCCGAGGAAGAGCCCGAACCGGAAGCGTTGGCCCGGCCGCTTTAGCGCATGCTGGATTGATACTCACCAGTAGCCCGCCGACCACGCCGCAGCGGCGCGTACCCTTGACTGCGCCCGCGTAGCGGGCGGGCTACGAGTGAGGCGATGGGTCATCACGCATCCTGCTGATAGGTTGAGTTATCGGCCCGGTCCGATCCCCGATCACTTAAGTGCCGCCGCGGTTGCGTCGATACAGCCTGTGCCGGTTGTGCCGGCTGTAACGATTGGACGCCCAACGTCCAGATGTTTGAAGCGCTTGCGTATCGGAGCCCGCGGTTTTGTCCAGCACCCCACTGACGTCCATCCTCCCGCCGATCACACCGGCTGCCCGGGCAACCGGTGTGACCGTCATCCGGCCGCAGTACGGCTTGGGTGCGCTCGACCCGGTAGAGCTTTGGCGTCGGCGCGACCTGGCGTGGGTGTTGGCGTTGCGCGACCTTCGTGTGCGTTACAAGCAGACGTTCCTGGGGGTCGCCTGGGCGGTGATCCAGCCGCTGGCGACGATGGTCGTGCTGCACATCTTTTTTGGGAAGGTGATGGGGATGGCGGAGAAGGTCGGGGGCGTGCCGTACCCGGTGTTTCTTTATGCGGGGCTGCTGCCCTGGACGCTTTTTTCTAATGCGGTGACCGCGTCGAGTAACAGCCTGGTGGGCAACGCACACATTATGAGTAAGGTCTACTTCCCCAGGCTGTTGCTGCCGCTGTCGGCGACGCTTGTGCCGGTGATCGATTACGCGATTGCGTTTGTCGTCCTGGCCGGGCTGATGTTGTGGTTCCACGTCCCGGTCACTATGGGGGTCTTGCTGGTGCCGCTGTTGATCGTCTCGACGATGATCGCGATCCTGGGTGTGGGCATCCTCCTGGCGAGCCTGACGGTGTGTTACCGGGACTTCCGTTATGTCGTGCCGTTCATGCTTCAGCTCTGGCTGTTTATGACGCCGGTGATCTACGATTTAAGCTTCGTGCCCGAGCGTTACCAGTGGCTGATGAACCTTAACCCAATGGCCGGGACGATCGACGCCTTCCGTGCGGTGGTGCTGGGTCAGCCGGTGAACTACGCCGCGTGGGCGGTTTCGACGACGGTTGCGGCGATCACGCTTGTGGTCGGCCTGGTCTGGTTCGCGAAGCTGGAGCGGAAGTTCGCGGATGTCGTGTGAATAGATAAACCATGAGTAACACAGCGATCCAGGTTCAAGGGCTTTGCAAACGCTACCGTCTGGGGCAGACGATGACGCTGCGCCAGCGTCTGGCGAGTATTATTGGGAAGGTACAACGGGGCGGGGGGGGGGAGACGGAAACTAACGGGGGCAACGAGTTCTGGGCGCTGCGTGATGTGGGTTTTGATGTGCAGCCCGGCGAGGTGCTTGGGCTGATCGGCCGCAACGGTGCGGGCAAGAGCACGCTCTTGAAGATCCTCTCAAGGATTACCGACCCGACCCACGGGCAAGTCACTCTCCGCGGCCGGGTCGGGAGCCTGCTGGAGGTCGGGACCGGGTTTCATCCGGAGCTGACCGGGCGGGAGAATATATATCTGAACGGCGCGATCCTGGGGATGAAGCGGGCCGAGATCAAGAAGCGGTTTGATGAGATCGTGGACTTCGCCGAGGTCGACAGGTTCCTGGACACGCCGGTGAAACGCTACTCCAGCGGGATGTACGTCCGGCTGGCGTTCGCGGTGGCGGCGCACCTGTCGCCTGAGGTGCTGTTGATCGACGAGGTGCTGGCGGTCGGGGACGCGGCTTTTCAGCGCAAGTGCCTGGGGAAGATGGGCGATGTCGCCAGGCAGGGGCGGACGGTAGTATTCGTCAGCCACAACATGGCCGCGGTCTCGACGCTCTGCGACCGATCGGTGCTGCTGGAGGGCGGTAGGGCGGCGTTCATCGGCGAGACTGAAAAGGCGGTGCAGCTTTATCTTCAACGCGGCGATGAACAGGCGCCGGTGGCGCTGCGAGACCGGGAAGACCGGGCCGGGAGCGGGGCGGTACGGCTTCAAGGCATCTCGATCCAGAACGCGGAGCATCCCGAGCAGACGTACATCCAAAGCGGAGACCCGCTGCGCGTCACGATCAAATACGAGAGCGACCGTCCGCTGAGTCGGCCGCGCTTCCTGGTCGGGATCTACGACCAGATGAATCAGCCGCTGTTTCGGCTGGACACGCAGGTGACCGATCAGCTCCCCGAGTCGCTGCCCGCGTATGGCGAGGTCGTCTGCGAGACCGGGCCGTTGTTGGCGACCGCCGGCATCTGTTACGTCAACGTCGCCGTCCAACTCGGCGAGGAGATGGCGGACCACGTCTCGCAGGCCACACGCTTGGGTATCGAGCCCGCCGACGTCTACCGAACAGGCCGGAGCTTCGACCGGCGTGACTCTCTTTTTCTGCTGCCCCAGAAGTGGCGGGCCCAGGCTGCATAGACTTCGCGGGGCCGGCGAAACATACACCCATACAGCCCGATAACCACACACACTCGATACCGGACACCCGTCTCAAGAGGGTGTTCAGGCTGGTCGATGACGGATGTACCGGTTGTACCGATTGGGAAGATTCCGCGCGACGCAGAGGTTATTGGACGATGCCAGAATCCGCGACATTGAAACGTGAGCAGGTCAGCTTCGAGCCGGCGTCGGTGGCGGACCCGCACGGGCGCGTGTTCCGGTGGAACGGTAAGCTGTACCGTGCGATCAATCAGGAGGTGGCACCGACCTACCGCCGGCTGCTTGATGACCCGCGTTGCGCTCGTCTGTTCGACGCAGGGTTGATCGACACCGGTCTGGCCGATTTCGATCTGGAGGGCTACGGGCTGGTGCTTCACCACCGGGAGTTGCCGCGTGTGACCTATGGGTTTGAGTGGTGCGCCCCGATGCTGTTGGA
>JAJDCV010000383.1 GCA_029260675.1 Phycisphaeraceae bacterium | reverse complement strand
CCCACCATCTTCACCGCCAGGCGGATGGCGGCTTTCATGCTGCCGGGGTCGGCCTTGTTCTTGCCGACGATATCGAACGCTGTGCCGTGGTCGGGGCTGGTGCGGACGATGGGCAGGCCTAGGGTCACGTTAACAGCCTGGTCGAAGGCTAAAAGCTTGACGGGGATGAGCCCCTGGTCGTGGTACATGGCGACGACCAGGTCGTACTTGCCTGCGACGGCGGCGTTGAAGACGGTGTCGCCGGGGAACGGGCCGCGGGCGTCGATCCCGTGTGATTTAGCGGCCTCGATCGCCGGCGCGATGATGCGAGCCTCCTCGTCGCCGAACCGGCTGTTCTCCGACGCGTGGGGGTTGAGCCCGGCAACGGCGATGCGGGGCTTGTTGATCCCCAGGCGTTTACAGAACTGGTTTCCCAGGTCGATCGGGTCGTAGACCGCGCCGATCGTCAGGACGTTGCGCAGGTCCATCAGAGGGAGGTGCACGGTCGCCAGCGCGACGCGGAGCTTGGGGGACTCGAACGCCATGACGACCCGCTTGGTGCGTGTGCGTTGGGCGAACAGCTCGGTGTGGCCGGGGAACTTGCAGCCGGCGAGGTGCCAGGACTCCTTACAGATCGGGGCGGTGACCACGGCGTCGATACCCGCATCGTCAATCGGCCGGGCTGCGGCGGCGATGGCGTCGTCGATGAATGTCAGGCTCGACTGCCCGCCCTGCCGGGTCGGCTTGTGGATCGCCGAACCGAGTTGGCTGTACTCGTCGTAGTCCAGCACCACGATGTCGTGGGTGAGGCTGAACCCGGTGCGCGGCGAGTCGTGCTGGATACGCCACCAGAACGGCTCGATCTCGGCGAGGTCGGCGGCGTAGGCCATCAGCTCGTTCATCCCGTAAACCACGAACCGCGCGAGCTTGCGTATCTCAGGATCGGCCAGAGCCTTGACCACGACCTCGGGGCCGATCCCGGCGGGGTCACCCATCGTGATCCCGATTACGGGTTTGCGCAGGCCCCGAGTGGCTTGTGTATCCGGCGGGATGTCGGTTGGCTCAGTCACAGACACATCGTACCACCGACGCGCCACATGGCGTATGACGACGAACAAAGAACACACGGTCGCTAACTCTCGCAGCACAAGGATCTCGGCCAAGTTCCTTTGGCTCCTGTCTTAAAAACTTGGGACTTGGGACTTGGGTATGTTATTAATTACATCAAATTTAGTTTATATTTAGTTTTGTGGTGGTGTGGCGAGTTGGCTTGGGGGCATGATGGGTTGGTGGGTTGGTGCTTGGGTGGTTTGGTAATTGGGTGGTTTGGCGGTTGGCTTGACCTGATTGTCTTGCGTGTGTGTATGAATGGATCGCGGGTATGGGCGTGTGCGGCTGGGGCTGTGATTCGCTTGGGCGTGCCGCGATGGCGTAACATACGGGGATGAGCAGTAACACACAGGACGTTGGCACACCGGTGGCGGTGGTCGGTGTGGGGAGGATGGGTCGGCACCACGCCCGGACATACAAGCAGATGCCCGGTGCCGACCTCAAAGCGGTGGTGGATTTTGATCACGATCGTGCGCAGGCCGTGGCTGGGGAGTATGGCTGCGCGGCGTACGGGTCTGTGCAGGAGATGCTCGAAGCGCATCCTGATGTAAATGCGGTGACGGTGGCGGTGCCGACGCGGTTTCACCGCGAGGCCGCCGAGCCGTTGCTTGAGCGTGGGATCGCCTGCCTGATCGAGAAGCCGTTGGCACCGACCGTAGACGATGCGAAAGCCTTGGTCGATTGCGCGGAGAAACACAACGCGGTGTTGCAGGTCGGTCACACCGAGCGGTTCAACCCGGCGCTGCGGGCGGCCAAGGCACTGAACTTCAACGCGAGGTTCATGCAGGCCCAACGGGTCAGCCCGATGACGTTCCGGTCGCTGGATGTGGGCGTGGTGATGGACATGATGATCCACGACCTGGACATCATCCTGATGCTGGCGGGTTCGCCTATCAAAACGGTCGAGGCGACGGGGGTCGCGGTGCTGGGTGAGCACGAAGACATCGCCGACGCGCGGATCACGTTTGAGAACGGGTGCGTGGCGAACATCACCGCGTCGAGGATGGCGATGGGCACGCAGCGCACGCTGGGCGTGTTCTCGGATAGCGGGTACATCAGCCTGGACTACCAGACCCGCGACGGGGTCGTGGTCCGCAGCGATGGTGACAACCATGAAATATTGGCGAAGGTCCGCGATCAGGTCGCCCGTGGCGTGGATTTGTCAGACCAAAACTACCTGGGCATGGTGAAGGTCGATCAGCTGACATTCGACCTGCCGCCGGGCGAAGCGGACCAGCTCACCGCTGAGCAGAATAATTTCCTAAGCGCGGCGTGTGGCGAGGGCCTGCCCGAGGTCGATGGGCGTGCGGGGTTAGCGGCGGTCGACGCGGCGCAACGGGTCGTCCGTGCGATCGGCGAGCACACATGGGAGGGGATGCCGGGCTCGGCTTTGCTGCTGAACAGCGTCGATGGATCGACCTAGCCCTCACCCACGGACGCAATGATGCTCTTGCCCGTCATGCTGCTGTGCCTGCCCGTGCTGCTGGTGTTAAGCGGATTCTTTTCCGGCAGCGAGACGGCGTTGTTCAGCCTGACCCGTCACCAGCGTGCCACACTTAAATCCTCTGGCACCTTCGCGGGCTCGGCGGTCGCCACTTTATTGTCCGAGACACGGTCGCTTCTGATCACGCTGCTGATGGGGAATATCACGGTCAACGTGCTGTACTTCGTGGTGAGCACGAAGCTGCTGTTGCACCTGCGTGAAGAGCAGATGCTTGGGCCGGTGGCGCTGGGTGTGGCCAGCGTCCTGCCTTTGCTGGGGATAATCATCCTCGGCGAGGTGCTGCCCAAGCTGGCGGCGGCGCGGTCGCCGGTGGTGTACTCTCGGGCGTCCGCGTTGCCGTTGCTTGTGGTCCACCGTTTGATTTCACCGGTGCGTTTGATCGCGTCGGGGCTGGTGATCACGCCTTTGGCGCGGCTGATCGCGCCGTCGGCCCGGCCGGATGAGCTGTCGCAGGACGAGTTGGCCTCCATGCTCGAGCTTAGCCGAAGCCAGGGGGTGATCGATCCGCAGGAGCAGCGGATGCTGCGTCAGGCGCTTGAGCTGGGGCGGGTCAAGGTCGACGGTCTGATGACCCCGCGTGTTGATATCGAAGCGATCGACCTCCAGGCCGACCCCGCCGAGCTGGTCGGGTTTTTCAAACGGACGAAGCTGCGTCAGGCCCCGGCGTATCGAGACGACCTGGACCAGATCGAGGGGATGATCACAGCCAGGCGGGCGTTATTAAACCCGCCGAAGTCCGTTCAAGAAGTTCGTGCCCTGATCGAACCGGTGCTGTATGTTCCGGAACAGCAGCGTGCGGATCAACTGCTCGCGGAGCTGCGCAACAGGGCCAAAACCTCGGCGGTGGTGGTGGATGAATACGGTGGCACGGCCGGGCTGGTGACACTCGAAGACATTGCGGAGCACCTGGTTGGCGAGATCGCAGGCGGGTACGACAGCGGCGAAGAGCCGGTCGTCGTAGAGATTTCCCCGGGCTGCTGGCGTGTCAGCGCGGAGCTTTCGACGCGGGACTGGTCCGAGGCGTTTGGGACCAGCGGCCCTGTGGACGTGCTCAAGACCCTGGGCGCGGTGAACACGCTGGGCGGGCTGGTGATGGCCAGGCTCGGGCGTGCGGCAATGGTTGGGGACCAGACCGCGCTGGGCAATCTGGTTTTGCAGGTCGAGGCGATGGACGGGCGACGGATCGAAACCGTGACCGTAAGGCTGGCGGACCCAGCGGGTACCGGCGCGGCGGGCGGCACAGACAAGGCGGTGGCGGATGAGTGATACGCTGCTGATCCTCTGGGCGGTGCTGGCGTTGGTGGGCTTTGCCGGCTCGGCGCTGTACTCCGGGCTCGAGACCGGGGCCTACAGCCTCAACCGGATCCGGCTACACGTCCTGATGCACCGCGGCGATCGCGCGGCGAACACGCTGCACCACCTGATCTCACACCCTACGGCACTGCTGACCACGCTGCTGATCGGCAACAACATCACTAACTACATCGGGACCGCGTCGATGGGTGTCATCCTTGAATCGCGGGGCTTAGGTGATTGGGAGGTGATCCTGCTCAATGCGTTGATCGTCACACCTATCTTGTTTGTCGTAGGCGAAACGCTGCCCAAGGATCTGTTCGCGGCGTACAGTGATCGGCTGATGTACCGGTTGACCCCGGTATTGGTTTTCTCGGGCCGGCTGTTTACCTACACCGGGCTGACACCGACGATCGGCCTGTTCAGCGGGATCCTGATGAAAGCGATCGGGCGGGATCCGCGTGTCGGTGCGTTCCATCCGCGTCGGCAGGTCGGGCTGATGGTCCGCGAGGGCGTGGGCTACGGGCTGTTGAGCCAGGAGCAGTCAGCGATCGTGGACCGCGTGCTGGACCTGGCCGGTCGTACCGTACAGGAAGAGATGACGGACTGGCAGAGCGTCGAGAAGATCCGGCTGCACGACAGCCCCGCGATGATCCGTCGGCTGGCCCAGCGCACGACCCACGCGCACGTCCCGGTACTCGATCGCAATGGGGCCGTCACAGGGATACTTAGGCTCAACGACGCGCTGGCCTACACAGCCGAGTCCTGCCCCCCCATCGGCGAGATGATGAAGCCCGCGCAGACCGTCACGCAAAGCTTCTCCGTGCGCGAGGCCTTAAGCAGGCTTCAACGGCACATCGTGGGCCTGGCCGTCGTCACCGGCACCCGGGGTGAACCCGTGGGTATCGTGACCGTGAAGGATCTAATTGAGCCGATCACGGGTGATCTGTCACAGTGGTGAGTGGGCATGCAGATAACAGGGTGTACTGAGCACTCTCGGTCCGATTGCCGGGGTCTTTCATAGCCGCGGGCCGACGGCCCGCTGTGCCCGCCGCGTGTCACGCGGCGGCTAGCAACAAACCCGGATTCGAGCTAAATCCACACCGCTGGATTGTGGACACCCCGCCGGGTCCGCCCCTGTAGAGCTGTCGCGTAGAATCTCGTCGATGCGTTGGTCCACCTCAGAAATCGCGGACGCTGTCGAGGCCGGACTCCGTCATTGCGCCGAGCAGGCCGACCTGGAGCAGGCGGTGTACGGGATCGATGCGCTCGACGAGCTGGGGCTGCACCCGCTGATCGAACGAGCGTTGACGGACCACGGGTTCGGCGTCTGGCGCGAGCAGCGATACCCCGATGATCGGCAAAAGACCAAGCGTAGCGAAGGGCAGCGGTGCGACATCGTGCTGACGCCTGATGGGCTGCCGTTGCGCGACCCGCTGATCAAGGGGACGCTGTTCGACGACCAGCCGGCGGCCGACCCGGAGAGTGCTTACTGGCTGGAGGTCAAGAGCGTGGCGCAGTTCGAGACCCGCGGGCCTTTCCCGCGTTACGCCGCCGAGCTGCTTTCGCCTGTGGTCAAAGACATCAAGAAAATCTGGTCCGATGGCACGATCCGCCACGGCGGGCTGCTGCTGGTGCTGTTCACCGCATCCCAGGAGATCGCCGAGCGCGACCTGGCGACATGGCACACCCGCTGCCTGGACAAGGGCCACCCCGTCGGCCCGCCGGCGGTGCGCGGATTCGAGGTCAACGATCGGATCGGCAAT
>JAJDCV010000382.1 GCA_029260675.1 Phycisphaeraceae bacterium | reverse complement strand
GAGGATCATGATCACCGCCGGGTGCGCGAACTGCTGCTGCGCCCTGACCCACTTGAACCCGAACCCGACCTCATCGGCCAGCTGCTCGATCATGTGAGACTCACCGACCAGGAAGTGCCAGCCGTCCTCGGCCCCGGCCTTGCCGGACTTGGTCTTGAGGTCGCGGGCGAACGTCTCCTTCTTCATCTTCGCCAGCGAGGGCTGCTCAGCCGGGTCGATGCTGACCGTAATGATCTTGTACTGATCGCCGGGGACCCAATCCATCTCACCGACCGCGGTGCGGACCCCCTTAAATACCAGCCCACAGAGCATCGGGCACTGGTAGTAACCCAACTGCAGCACCACAGGCCGTTCCCCGTCGAAGTAGTCACCGAGCCTGACGCGCTGCCCATCGGAATCCGTAAAGACCAGGTCCGGCGAGACCTGTGCCCCCAGGTGATAGTCCATGTCCACCTTGTCCAACTGCTCCGGTGTGGTATCGGCGGGTGCCGACGATGACTGCGGGATGTACGCCTGGGCATGGACAACCTGCACCGCCGAACCCACCCCCGATATCAGGGCCGCCAGCAGGACGCCCGCCATCACGGGCCGCAGTCGGGTTGTCATCACGCTAGTCATCATTGATCTTGTGCCAACGGGGCCCGTACCTGAGCCTCCGCCCCGGCGTGACCGTACTTCCTGACCACCTCATCCATCGCCTCGCCGATCGGGATCACCAGCCGGTCTTTCTCAACCGGGTCGGCGTAGTGACGCTCGGCATTCAGGGCCGACGACTGGCTCTCCTGCAACGCCACCAGCTCGGGGAACGGGACGTCGACGAACTTCCGCTGGTTCTCCTGCTGGAACTCGTAGCGGAACCACGCCTGGGTCGCGACCACCAGCGCAATCACCAGGATCGTACTGATGATGCCCATGAGGGTGAGCAGTTTGACGTTGATGTCGTGTGAGCCGGAGGGCATCGATTCGGTCCTTTAATACGGGTTCACGTGGCCCAGGGAGTCGCCCAGACGGGGGTCGCCCGATGCGATCAGGCCCTGACGGGTCGCTCGAAGCACGGCACCACCCACCGCCACGCCGCCAATACCCACCAGGCACAACAACTCCACAGTCGGCCACAGCGGGTTCGGCGTCGAGTAGTTCGGCATCACCACCCACCACTGGTCGATCCAGTGCATCGCCAGCATCCACACCGCCCAGAACGGCAGGAGCTTACGGCTACGCTTGACCCAGCGCGGCAACAGCAGCACGAACGGGATCAGCAGATGACCGAATAGTAGCACCAGCGCGACCACCGTCCACCCCGAATAGAACGGGTTGCCCGCCTGGGTCGTGATCCCACGCAGCTCGTACCAGTAAGCCTCCTCCGCCAGGGCCCCGTACCAGATCAGCATGAACTGGCTGAACGCGATATAGCCCCAGAAGAACACGAAGACGAACAACAGCTTACCCAGGTCGTGGTAGTGCTCGGCCGACACGCTGGGCAGGTAACCGGACCGCTGCAACGCCATCAGCGCCAGGATCATCGTCGCCACCGCCGCCATCGCCGCCCCGGCGAAGTAGTACACGCCCCACATCGTCGAGAACCACACCGGGTCCAACGACATCAGCAGGTCGACCGCCGCCAGCGTCAACGTCAGAGCAAATAACAGTGTCCCGGGGGCCGCGAGGACTTCCATCTTACGGGTCAGCTTCGCGGCGTTGCCGGATTCCTGAGCCGTCGAGGTCTTGAGGTAATACAACCCCAGCCCCGACCAGATCAGCAGGTACGCGATCCAACGCGCGGTGAAGAACCCTTTGTTCAAATACGCCCGCTTGCCTGGGACCAGGGCCGCGGTGACGACTTCATGGTCCGCGTGCCGTTGATCGACAAAAGGATCTCCGCTGCCGTGTCCCGCGTCGGCCTGGGTACCGTGACCGTCGGCCTGGGCACCCTCGGTTTCGGCTTGGCCGTGCGAATCAGGCTCATTGACCACCGTCAGTATCTGTGCGTCGTGTGTCTCAAACGAGGCGTGGTGGGCCGCCCCGGCCACGTCTTGCGGCGCCGCCCAGGGGTACAGCATCCCGTTGCCCATGAAGACGTACATCAGGATCGGGATAAACAGTATGGCCATGACCGACATGTTCGCGGCGATGACCTCGGCGATCCGCCGGATAGCCACCACCCAGCCGGCCCGGAACAGGTGCGTGACCAGCACCAGAAACAACCCCCCCAGCGTGATGCTCAGGAAGAAGCTGTAGTTGGTGACGTAGGCGTAGCCGAACCGCTCCCACCCGCCATCCATCTGCGCCACACCCGCCGCCGCCGCGAGCGCGACGATCCCGACAACGATCGCGGTCAGGCCGAACGACCGCGCCCCGGCGCCCAGTCGGCGCGTGTCGTCGTCTTTCAGTACGGGCTCGTGATGGTGAGCCAAGGTGGTTCGCTCCTGCTTGTTCGGGCTTCTGATGCTCTAGCCGACCCTTCTTCATAGGGGCCGGCCCAAAACCGTGTTCTCGTTACTCCGTCCCGTCAGCCAAAGACGCCGGGGCGTCCTGACTTAGCTGCAACGCACGCAGGTACGCCACGATCGCCCAGCGGTCCTCGACCGGGATCTGCGCGCCGTAGCCGGCCATGTTGCGGATACCATTCGTGATCGTATTAAACAAGTGCCCCTCGGGCCGGGCGGCACGCTCGATATCGGTCACGTTGCTGGGCTGGACCCAGCCGGCCTTGATCTTCAACGAGCGCTGATAAATCGCGCCGTCGCCCTGCCCGCCCAGGCCATGACAAGGGGCGCAGTAGATGTTGAACTGCCGCTGCCCGCGCTTAAGCAGGTCGTGATCCACCTGGACCCGCCCGGGGAAGCCCTGGTAATACACGGTGTCCATCCCGCCGGTCGTGGCGTTCTTCTCGAGCCGATACCCGCGGAAGTAGTGGTCGTCCTGGGCAAGCAGGTCCGTGTCAGGCGCGTCGGGGTTGTCGCCCCAGGCAAGCGTCCCGGCCACCGGCTGCCGCATCGCCCGGCCGTCGGCGAAGATCGGCGAGTCCGCCTGCGCTTTAAACTTGGTCTGCTTGTCCATATCCAGGAACATGTGCACCCGCGGCTTGTCCGAGCTGGACACCCGCGCACGCGCGGTCAGCGCCAACGGCACCAGCGCCAGGCTCAGCAATATCAACAGCCCACCGATCAACCAGAACGGCGGGGCCGGCAGCTTCAGTTCTTCAACGATCCACTTGAGCATCGTTCTCTCTCGTTCGCGTGTGTCAAAAAAGCCCACGCGAGCACCTGCGGTCAGTCTTCTATCAACTCAATCGAAACAGCGCCCAGCCCCTTGAGGAACTCGGCGGTCTTGTCCTTGTCGAACCGGCGGTCGCGGGCCTGCACCTCGATAAAGAAGCGGTCCGCGGTCGAACGCCTAAAGTTCATACTCTTTAACAACGGGTTGGCGAGCTTGGGCAGCCGGTTCAGGATCAGCATCCCGAACACCGCGCCGAACGCCGACAGAAGGATCGTCGTCTCGAACGCGATCGGGATAAACGCCGGCAAACTGTTGAACGGCTTACCCGAGATCAGGAACTTGTACCCGCGGATCGGCGCAGCCGCACCGGGCAGTCCCGGCAGGTCGATCCCGTCGGTCGCCATCGTCCCGATCGCCAGGCTCAGCCCCACGATTGTCCCGGTAATCCCGCAGATCAGCACGATCCCGGGCAGGATCGTCGGGCGGATCCCGATCGCCGCGGCGATCCCGTGGATCGGGAACGGGCTGTGCACGTCCCAGTGCTTAAACCCCTCGTCTCGGGACTTCTTCGCGGCTCGCACGACGTCGATGACCGTCTGAAACTCGGCAATCATGCAGAGCAGCTACGAGGGCGATCCGGTCTCGGTGTCGATC
>JAJDCV010000381.1 GCA_029260675.1 Phycisphaeraceae bacterium | reverse complement strand
GAGATGCGGCTGGTTGAGATCGGTCGGCCGGGCGTGCGGGAGTACGGCTGGCACCACGCAACTTTGACCGGGTTCGCTGCGCCGTATGGGCCTGGGCGGCTGCTGGGGCTGACCGTGGAGCAGATGGTGAATGCGGTCGGGATCAGCGCCAGCCGGACGGGCTCGCTGGGCGCTGTGACGGCCGGGAAGCTGACCAACATGAAGAACACGGTCGACCCCTGGGCGACGCGCGTCGGGGTCGAGTCGGCGATGCTGGCGAAGCTGGGCTACTCCGGGCCGGAGCATATTTATGACGGCAAGGAAGGCCTATTCCATGTGTTTGGGCATTCGCAGGTCGGCGGCGAAGCCTGCGCGTTTGATGCCGAGGGGATGATCAAGGGCCTGCCGTCGGCGAAGGGCGATCAATACAGGATTGTGGATTGCGGGTTCAAGTCGTTCCCGATCGAGGCACTCAGCCACGCCCCGCTGACGGCGATGATGAAGTGTGTCAAGGAGAACGGGATCAAGGCCGACGACGTGACCGAGATCAAAGTAGAGGTGATCGCCCGGGCGGCGGACATCCTCGGCGATCCGCACAAGTACCGCCCCACCGGTAAGGAGACAGCCGACCACTCGCTGCCCTACTGCATGGCGGTGGGCCTGATCGACGGGATGGTGACGCCGCTGCAGTTCAAGCAGGAGCGGATCGAAGACCCGGCATTGATCCCGGTGATGGACATGGTCAAGGTCGTGCCGAACGAGGAGTTCGAGGCGCTGTTCCCCGAGTTCCAGCCCAGCCGGGTGACACTGACCCTCAAGGACGGCAAGAGTTTCGCGACCCGTGTGGACGTCCCCAAGGGCGACCCGCGTGACCCGATGACGGCCGAGGAAATCGGTGTCAAGCTCACCGCGCTGGGCAAGGATGTTGTTGGGTTGGATCGGTGCAAACAGATCGGCGAGCACATCATGGCACTCGAAGAGCAGGCCTCGGTCGATGCGCTGATCAAGCTAATGACGGCTTAAGACGAGGACAGGCCTTCGTAATCGGGCGGGGTGTTCACATTCCGCACCACCGCGGACGAGGTCAGCTCGAGCGATGCAACAAGGTCCGGATGCTGTTGTGGCAACTCACGCAGACCGGTATCACAGGCATTGGACATCACAAGCGGGATCATCGACGCTGGGAAGATCATCGGATGCCCTCGTTTGCCGCCATGCGAAGCGATGACGATGTTCGATGGCGAATGAATAAAGGCCCGGCAGCACCGTGTGACATCGTCGGGGATCAGGCCCGGCTGATCGCCCGGGCAGATCAGGATGCCGTCGTCCTGGGCCAGGTTGTGCTCATGCTGAATCCGGGTGATGCCCAGCCTGACCGAATCGATCATCTCGGCGTCGGGTTCGTCATTGAGCACCACGGACACCCCAACCGACGACAGATCCAGTGTCGATACGACGAGGCTGTTGGTCACGACGAAAACACCCGCAGCCAGGCCACACGCAGTGAGCGGCTCAATCACAGCCAGAAGCATCGGCTGCCCCTGGACGTCAAGCAGCTGCTTGGGCTGGCCCATGCGCGAAGAGCGCCCGGCGGCGGGTATGATGGCGTGGATTGTGGGCATAAGATCACATATCGGATGTTTGATATCTGATAGTACAACCCGCCGTCGCTTCGCAGCGTGCGGCATCGATAGCGGCTCTACCGTTTGGGTTTGGCGATCGCCTTGCCTGCCGGGGAGTCGGTCATCGGGAGCTTGCGGCGGATCACCTGGTCGAACTGGTAGAGGGCGCCTGCGATGGCGGGTGCGGTGGGGACCAGGCCGATCTCGCCGACGCCGCGTGCGCCGTGGGGGCAATCGGGGTCGGGCTCTTCGATGAACATCAGCTCCATCTCGGGCATCTGGTGAGCCCGCAGGACGCCGCAGTCGTTGATCTTCTTGGCCTGGATCTCGGCACCCTCGACGATGAAGTCTTCGCTGAGCGCGTAACCGATCCCCATGTGCAGGGAGCCGTACATCTGGCCCTTCAACTGCGTGGGGTTTAGGACTTTGCCGACATCGTGGCAGGCGATCATTTTCTTCAGCGCGCCGTCGTCGTCAAGGATGGCGACCTGCGTGGCGAAGCCGTAGGTCAGGTGGGTCTTGGGCCCACCGGGCTTGTCCATGTCGGTGCCGAGCTTGCTGGTGTAGTCACATCGCCACTCGCCCTGGAAGACCTGCCCTACGAGGTCTTTGAGTTGCTTGCCGCTGTTCAGTGCTTCCTTAAGCGACTTGCCGGCCGCGGCGATGGCGTTGCCGGCCAGGACGGTGGCACGGCTGGCGGTGGTCTGCCCGCAGTCGAGCATCAGGGTCGTATCGGTCTGGCACTGGAACAACTCGGGGTCCAGCCCGGTCGCTTCATGGGCGAACTGGATGCAGAGGGTGAACATCCCCTGGCCCATCTCGGTGAACCCTGTGCGGATACGCAGGGTGTTTTCATCTTCGATGGTGATGGCGGCGCGTCCGATGTCGGGCATGCCGTTGCCCAGGCCGACGTTCTTGATCCCACAAGCGATGCCGGCGTACTTGGCATTCTTGTATTGGTCCTTGACCGCTTCGAGTGTGCGTCGCAGGCCGAACGCCTTATCCAATATCTGGCCGGTGGCGAAGGTGTCGCCTAGCTCCAGGATGTTGCGGTCACGGATGTCGTAGCCATCGATCCCACACTTCTCGGCCAGCCGGTCCAGCAACCCTTCGATGGCAAACGCCGCCTGGTTAGCGCCGAAGCCACGCATCGCGCCACAGGGCGGGTGGTTGGTGTAGACGGCCTTGGTGTGCATGTCGATATTCGGCACACGGTACGGCCCGGTGCAGTGCCCGCCGGCCCGCTCGAGCACCTTCGCCCCGACGGAGGCATACGCGCCCTTGTCGCCGATGATGTTGGCTTTGACCGCCAGGATATGCCCCTCGGCGTCGCAACCGATCTTGTAGGTCAGCGTGATTGGGTGACGCTTGACGTGGACGCGGAAACTCTCCGGCCGGGTCAGCGTGATCTTGACGGGTTTACCTGTGAGGTAGGCGAGCAACGCGGTCTGCCCCTGGACGGACATGTCTTCCTTACCGCCAAACGCCCCACCGTTGCTGACCAACTCGACTTCGACGGCGTCCTGTTCGATACCGAGTACTGATGCGATCTGTCGGCGGTCATCGAACACGCCCTGGCCTTGGGTATAGACAAGCAATGAATCAATCCCCGGACGCGAATCGGGATTCTCCATCCCCCATCCGCCATCCGCCATCCGCCATCTCGGCACCGCGATACAGGCCTCGGGCTCAAGGAACATGTGTTCGATGTGCTGGGTGCTGTAGGTGTCTTCGATGATGTGGGCGCACTTTGCAAAAGCGGCTTCGGCGTCGCCCTTCTTCAGGCTCGACTCATTGAGCAGGTTGGTCCCACGCTCAGGATGGACCAGGGGCGAGCCGGGCTTGAGCGCCTCGACCGGATCGGTGACGGGCTCCTTGACGATGTATTCGACTTCCAACAGCTCGGCGGCCTGTCGTGCGAGCCTTTGATTGTCGGCGAGGACCGCGGCGATCACATCGCCTGTGCAACGGGTGTCCTGCCCGGGGGCGACGAAGATCGGCCAATCTTGCACGATCAGCCCGACGTAGATCTCGCCGGGGATGTCTTTAGCGGTGACGACTTTATGGACGCCTTCCAGTTCCAGGGCTTTAGTCGCATCGACTTTGACGACGGTCGCCCGCGGATGGTCGGCAAGGCGCAGTGCGCCGAAGAGCATGCCGGGGACGGTCATGTCATCCACGTACTTGCGGTCACCCAATACGGCGTCGTGCCCGGAGTATCGTGGGAGGCTGGTCCCGACTTTCCCGGAGCCGTCGCATTTGGCGGGCGTGGGCATCGGCCCGCCTGCGCGGACCTTGCTGTAGAGTTCGATGCTGTCGATGACCTGCTTGTACCCCGTGCATCGGCAGAGGTGCGGGCGGACGGCCTTGGTGATCTCTTCGCGGCTGGGGGTGGGGTTGCTGTTGCAGATCCCGACGCCGCGCATGGCGAAGCCCGGGATGCAGAAGCCGCACTGGACCCCGCCGCACTGCACGAAGCTCTCGGAGATCTGTTTGCGGTGTTGCTCGTCCAGGCCCTCGAGGGTCGTGACGGTCTTGCCCTGAACCCGGCTGGGCTTCATGGTGCAGGACATCATGGGTTTACCGTCCACGAGGACCGTGCAGCAGCCACACTGGGCCTGGGGCTGGCAGCCGTTCTTAGGTGAGGTGATCCCGAGATGATCGCGCAGGACGTCCAGGAGGGTCAGGCCGTCGTCGGTCAGATCAACCGACACCGGCTCGCCGTTGACGGTGCAACTAAGGTTCTGGGTCGTGGCGGACATGCGGGACAATGTACTCATAACGGTTGGCCTCCGCCCGGCTCTAAAGCCTGCGATTCCGGTTTTTTTCTTAATACCAGTGGCCAACTCGTGCCCGGCCAGGCCGGACTATCCTTCCACCAATCGTCATTGTCGCCGCAGAGCCCTATATCACCAAGGGAAACTTCAGAGAATATTTCGCTTTGTGACATAGGCTTTGTCGTGTATAAAGACTCTTCTATGCCGAAAACCTCCCGATTCGTTACCCAAGCCGAAAAATATAAACCTAAAATGATCCGCTTCCTGCGGGACATGATCGCTATCCCCTCGGAGTCGGCCGAGGAGGGCAAAGTGATCGCCCGGATCCGCAAGGAGATGAAGGACACCGGGGCCTACGACATGATATGGTCCGATAAGATGGGGAACCTCTTCGGCCAAGTCGGCAAACCCGGCAAGGGCAAGAAGTTGATCGCCATCGACGCCCACGTCGACACCGTCGGCGTCGGGGACCGCTCGGAGTGGAAGCACGATCCCTACAAGGGCAAGGTCGCCGACGGCAAGGTCTGGGGCCGGGGCGCCGGGGACCAGGAAGGCGCCATCCCCGCCATGGTCTACGCCGGCAAGATCATGCGGGATCTGAAGCTGGACCTCGATGAATATTATTTGCTGGTGGTCTTCACCGTGATGGAGGAGGACTGCGACGGGCTGTGCTGGCAGTACATCGTGAATGAGGACAAGATCAAGCCGGACGCCGTGGTGGTGACCGACTCGACTAACTGCTGGATCCTCCGTGGCCACCGCGGGCGGATGGAGATCGGGGTGACCGCCAAGGGCAAGAGCTGCCACGGCTCGATGCCGGAGAAAGGCGACAACGCCATCTACAAGATCGCCAAGGTCGCCAACGAGATCGAGAAGCTCAACAAGCGACTCAAAGCCGACAAGTTTCTGGGCAAGGGGACGATTACGGTCAGCTACGTCGACTGCAAGACCCCAAGCATGTGTGCCGTGCCCGGCGAGGCGTTCATCCACCTGGATCGTCGGCTCACGGTTGGGGATACCAAGGCGTCGGCGGTACGAGAAGTTAAGGACGCGGTGAAACGGGCCGGGGTCAAGGCCAAGGTCGAGGTGCTTCGCTACGCAAGGCCGAGCTACACCGGGCTGACCTACGGGACCGAGAAATACTTCCCCACCTGGTGCGAGCCCGAGGATGCGCTGCAAGTCCAGGCGGCCGTGAAGGCCCACCGGGACGTCTTGGGCGTTGCCCCCACGCTGCACCGATGGACGTTCAGCACCAATGGCGTGTCCATCGCCGGGATGTTCGGCATCCCCTGCGTGGGTTTTGGGCCCGCCCCGGAAAATGTCGCCCATACCGTGAACGACTCTGTGCCGATCGACCACCTTGTCAAGTGCGCCGCGTTCTACGCCGGGTTCGGCGAAGCGTACTGCGACCTCGCAGCTAAACGACCCAACAAGACCAAGATGAACGTCAAGCGAAGGAAAGGTTAAGTAAGAAATGACGACGAGCCTCAAAGGAAAAGATTACATCGAGACCCAGGACCTGAGCCTGGACGAATTGAACCTGCTGCTGGAAACCTCGGACGAGCTGAAAGCCAAGTTCCACCGCGGCGAGCCGACGGTCGTGCTGAATAACCAGACCGCGTACCTGCTGTTTTTCGATAAATCCACCCGGACACGCAACGCCTTCGAGGCGGGGATGACCCAACTCGGCGGTCACGCCCACTTTCTAGATGCCGACGTGACCCAGATCAGCCACGGCGAAACACCTGCCGACACCGGAAAGATCCTCGCGGCGATGGGTCACGGGATCTGTGTCCGCCACGACCTGGTCCTGGATGAGGGCAACAAGTACATGCGCGAGATGGCGGCGGCGTGCAATGTCCCGATCATCAACATGCAGTGCGACGTCGACCACCCGACCCAGACGCTCGCCGACATCATGACCATCCGCGAACACTTCGGGAAGGACAACGTCCAGGGCCTGAAGATCGCCGTCACATGGGCATTTGCACCGTCCTACGCCAAGCCGCTAAGCGTGCCGCAGGGCCTGATCACCCTGATGACCCGCTTCGGGATGCACGTCTCTCTGGCACACCCTAAGGGTTACAACCTGATCAACCGCACCGTCGAGTCCGCCAAGGCCAACGCCAAGGAGTCTGGCGGGACGTTCGAGATCGTCGACGACATGGACGCCGCTTTCGAGAACGCCGACATCGTCTACCCCAAGAGTTGGGGCGTCTACGACCTGATGCTCGAACGCCAGAACGCCACGACCAAGGCCCAGATCGACGCCAACCAGCAGGCCTGCCTTGAGATGAACCACAAGCACCAGGACTGGATCTGCGACGAGCGACGCATGGGGCTCGCCAAGGACTCCGCGGTTTACATGCACTGCCTGCCCGCCGACCGTGACGCCGAGGTGACCGACGCCGTGATCGATGGCCCGCAATCGATCGTCTTCCAGGAAGCCGAGAACCGCCTGCACACCGCCAAGGCGATCATGGCCTGCACGATGCGCGAACGGCCGTTTTAAGAGCGATGAATTCACCGCAGAGGCGCAGAGGACGCTGAGGAAGGCAGGCGGAAGAAGTGTCCACAGATTACGCAGATTGCGCAGATGAATACAAAGGCATGGATCAAGGTTCTTAATCTGTGTCATCTGCGAAATCTGCGGATAACTCTTCTGTCTCCCTCTGCGTTCTCCGCGCCTCTGCGGTTAATCCTGTTTTGAGTTCTCTATGAGTCACACCCGTCCAACCGTGATCGCTTTGGGGGGCAACGCGATCAGTGTGCCCGGGGAGCAAGGGAACATCCCTCAGCAGTTTGCACACATGTCAGACACCGCGCGGTATCTGACCGGCGCGATGGCGGACGGCCGAAACATCGTGATCACCCACGGCAACGGGCCGCAGGTCGGTAACGTGCTGCGGCGGGTTGAGCTTGCGTCAAGTGAGATGTACCCCCTGCCGTTGGAGGTCTGCGTAGCCGACACCCAGGCGGGGATGGGTTACATGATCGGCCAGTGCATGGTCAATGCGCTGAAGAAACGCGGGATCGAAACCGACGTCACGACGCTGGTGACCAACGTACTGGTCGACAAGAGCGACCCCGCGTTCATACGGCCGACCAAGCCGATCGGGTCCCAGATGCCCAGGGAGCAGGCCGAAGCCCACCGCGACAAGGACGGCTGGTCGATCGTTCAGATTGCGGACGGTGCCTACCGCCGGATCGTCCCGTCGCCGATCCCCAAAGAGATCATCGAACTGAACACGATCCGTCGGCTGGTCGAGGATGGCGAACTGGTCATCTGCTGCGGCGGTGGTGGCGTGCCGGTGACCCGGGACGAGCACGGCATGCTCCGCGGCGCCGCAGCCGTGATCGACAAAGACCGCACCTCTGCCCTGCTTGCAAGGGAACTAAACGCCGACACGCTAGTCATCCTCACCGCCGTCGAACAAGTCTGCCTGAACTTCGGCAAACCCGACCAGAAAGCGCTGGACACACTGACCATCGCCGAAGCGAAGACGTATCTAAAAGAAGGCCACTTCGCCGAGGGGTCGATGGGCCCGAAGATCGAGGCGGCGGTTGATTTTGTGGAGGGTTCAGATAACCCCGACGCGGTCGCGATCATCGCGGAACTCCCCCAACTGACCGCTGCACTGGAAGGCAAGAATGGGACGCGGATCACACACGGATAAGGGTGTTGTTGTTGCGGGTACATATCCTCAGATATCTGCGGATATTCATCCGCAGCTATGAAAGATAATACCATTTGTCACTGTGGATGCGTACTTCGCCTCTATTCACAGGGAATCTCTTGCATCCGCTGATGCAGCGCCCGTGACACTTCCACACTATTCGCCCGCACCTCGGCTTCATCGCAACTCACCACCGCCCCACTTCTTAGTTTCCAGTCACCGCCGATCATGACATCGGAGACGAACTCGGGGCCCATGGCGTAGATCATGTGGCCTGCGAGGTTGTCGGCGCTCAGCGGTGTGGCCGGGGTGTATTGAGTCAGAACGAGGTCGGCTTCGGCGCCCACTTCAAGCACGCCGAGCCTAACGCCCAGAGCTTTGGAGGCGTAGCGGGCGGACTCGCCGATCATGGCAAGGGGGCGGCCGAAGGGCAGTGGGATATCGCCGTCGTGGCTCTTGAATTGGGCGGTGCGGGCTTCTCGCCACATATCGGCGCCGATGCCGTCGGTCCCGAGCATCGGTGGGTTGTTGAACCGGGCGACCGGGGCGTAGCCGACGGCGTTGTTCATGTTGGAGTTGGTGTTGTGGGCCATCGTGATGGTGTCGCGGCCGTTGACGGCCTGGATGTCTGCGTCGGAGAGGTGTGTGCCGTGGGCGAAGATCGTATTGGGAAGGTCGAGTAGGCCGTGCTTTTTGAAACGGTCGAAGAGGTTGTTCCCGTAGCCGGCCTTGGTCATCGCTTCATCGCATAGGTCTTCGGCGACGTGGATGTGGACGCCGACGCCCAGCTCCTTGGCGAGGTTGGCGCAGCCGGCGAGTGAGTCTTCGTTGAGTGTAAAGCTGGCGTGTGCGCCGACCATGCCGGCGAATCGGCCGTTGTTTCTTTTTTTGCAGAGGATGACGAAACGTTCGTTCTCATCGAGTCCGCGGCGGGATTCTTCGGGATGGTTGCGGTCGGTGGTTTCGTAGCAGAGTACGCCGCGGCAGCCGGCCTGGGCGATCCCCCCCTCCAACTCCGAGAGGCTGCCCTCGATGGCGTTGGGGGAGGCGTGGTGGTCGATCAGCGTCGTCGTCCCGCAGCGTAGCGCCGCAAGCGAGCCGACAACCCCGCTTGCACGGACGCTCTGGACGTCGTGGGCGCGGTCCAGCCGCCACCAGATGTATTTGAGGATCTCGTAGAAGTTCGTCGGCGTCTTGGGAGCGGCGGGCATGCCGGCGGCGAGGGCGGAGTAGAGGTGGGTGTGGCCGTTGACCAGGCCTGGCATGAGGACCGCCCCGCCGCAGTCGACTATTTCATCGCCCTGTTCGGGTGTGACCGATCCGACAGCGGCGATCTTGCCATCGCAGACGTGCAGGTTGCCTTGCTCGACCCTGGGTGGGTCGAGTTGGACTAGTATGGCGTTTGTGAAGACGGTTCCCATCAGAGCATCCCCAGCACGCCGGTCTGTTCGTTGAACGACTCGATCTGCTTGTCCCATTCATCGACCTGGGCGAATGTCTTTGTCCAGAAGTCGGGGTCCCACAGTTCGTTGAGCTCGTCGATGGTTTTGCCTTGCTGCTCGACCCAGGTGAAATATTTGAAGTTGTGCAGGGCTTTCTGGTCGCTGTAGTTCAGTTCGCGGAGGTGGTCGGTGACGATGCCGTCGAGGTAGCGGGCGCGGTCGGCGATGGCGTGCTCACGGTCGTATGCGCCGCGCTCTTCGTTCAGCTCGCTGATGCGTGACTCGTACATGCCGGCGGAGTCGGTCAGGCAGGTGAAGATAACGTCGCGGCGGGTCATGTCGTAGTACTTGGCAGACTTGATCGCGGCGGAGAGGTTACAGATGCTGGATATCCCCAGGAGCGGGAGCTGGTCGGCCAACTCATCGGAGATGCTGGCGCGGAGGTATTCCTGGCCGGCGGGCTCGTTGAAGAGGCGCAGCAGGGACATGCACTGCTCGTCGTCGATCGCGGAGATCATGTCGGTGTTGCGGACGTTGTGGACCCAGGGGACGTGCTTGTCGCCGATGCCCTCGATGCGGTGCCCGCCGAACCCGAACTGGAAGAGGGTCGGGCATTGGAGGGCTTCGGTAGCAACGACGCGGACGCCGGGGTGTCTGGTGCGGAGGAAGTCGCCTGCGGCGATGGTGCCGGCGCTGCCGGTGGCGCTGACGTAGCCGGCGAGTCGATGGTTACTGCCGAGTGATTCGAAGATTTCCTGGATGATGCCCCCGGTGACGTGGTAGTGCCAGGTGGGGTTGCCCATCTCGTCGAACTGGTTGAAAATGACGCACTCTGGGCGGGTGTTGCGTATCTCCCAGCACTTGTCGTAGATTTCTTTGACGTTGGATTCGCAGCCGGGGGTGGCGATGACTTCCGAGCAGATGCCCTTGAGCCAGTCGAAGCGCTCCCGGCTCATCTCCTCGGGGAGGATGGCGACTGCGTCGCAGCCCAGGAGCGCCGAGTCGAACGCGCCGCCGCGGCAGTAGTTGCCGGTGCTGGGCCAGACGGCCTTGTGTTGTGTGGTGTCGAACTCACCGCTGACCAGGCGGGGTGCGAGGCAGGCGTAGGCCGCACCGACTTTGTGTGCGCCGGTGGGGAAATATTTGCCGACGATGCCGATGATGGTGGCGTCCACACCGGTCAGCTCGGGTGGGAACACGACGAAGTTGCCGTTGTTGTAGAGGCCTCCGGTTTCGGCTGGTTGGTTCTTCCAGGTGATGCGGAAGAGGTTGATCGGATCGACGTCCCAGAGCCCGACCTGCTTGAGGCGGTCCTTGACTTTCTGTGGGACCAGCGACGGGTCACGCATCTGCGCAAACGTCGGCAGGAGCACCTTGCGGTCCCGGCACTTGGAAATAGATCTGTCTAAGGCATCCTGATTCACCTGCATCAACCTGCTCCATCTGTCACGCCTCGGCTATTCAGTGCCGTGGCAAGGGTGTCTAAATCGGGTTCGATCTTGATCGGCTGGCCCCCGGCCTGGATGGCGGCGCGGGTGTCTTTCAGGCCGCTGCCGGTGACCATGGCTAACACGCGGTCGCTCTTGGATATTGTCCCCTCTGCGACCGCCGCCGTCACCCCGGCCACTGCCGCTGCGGCTGCGGGTTCGGCGTAGACGCCGTGACGGCCGCTGGTCCGCATAGCATCCAGGATCTGGCCGTCGTCGACGCTGACGACCACGCCGTTGGCTTCTTTCAGTGCGTTGACGGCTTTGCGCCAGTTCCGTGGGACCGCGACGTTGATGCTGTCTGCGACCGTGCCGCCGTCTTGTAGCTCGGTGGGCATCGAGCCGTGTTCCAGGGCGTAGGCGATCGGGGCGACGCCTTTGGCCTGAACACCCAGCAAACGGGGCAGGCGATCGATCACGCCCAGCTGGTGCATCTCGGAGAGGCCCTTCCAGACGCCGGCGATGGTGCAGCCGTCGCCGACGCTGACCGCGACCCAGTCCGGGACGCCGCCGAAGGAGGTGCTCTGCTCGGCGACCTCAAGCCCGCCGGTTTTTTTGCCCTCGACCAGCACGGGGTTGATGGCACAGTTACGGTTG
>JAJDCV010000380.1 GCA_029260675.1 Phycisphaeraceae bacterium | reverse complement strand
GGCTGACCGCGACGAAGACCCACCGGCTTCCCTTGCCCATCCCGAAGATCGCGCCGGTGTTGGCGGTCAGTTGCAGGTTCAGGATGCCGGGGATCAGCACGGTCGGGTCGTGGGGGGGGACGCCGTGGTGGTGGTCGTCCGTGGGGTCGATCAGGACCGGGGTGCCCGCAACGAAGTTAAAGGCGTAGGCCTTGAGTCCAAGGTCTGCGGCCAGTGTGAACAGTGTCACGCACATGAAAATCAGGACGCATGTCCGCCGACGCCCGGCGATCGTCACGGGGCGGGGCTTGAGCGGCGCGGCGTTGTGAGGGGCCTGGGCGGGTGTGTCCATAGTCTGGATGATATCGCCTAGGAGATGATCGGTGGCTTAATTTAGAAGCTGTGCAGCCCGAGTTTTTCGCGTTCGCGGACGACCTCGATGCTGTACTTGGCCCAGGGTTTGATCTCGAGCCTGGCCTTGGGGATCGGGTTGCCCGAGACGATGCACACGCCGTAGGTCTTGTTCTGGATTCGCAGCAGTGCGGCGTCGATCTCGATCAGCAGTTTTCGTTCAGATTCGACCAGCCCGAGGGTGAACTCCTGCTCGTAGTTGTCCGAGCCGATGTCAGCCATGTGCAGGGGCATATTCGAGAGGTCGCCGCCGTTGCCCGAGGCGCGTGACTCTTCCATGTTCATCACGTCGCCGACGATCTCGGCACGTTTTACCATCAAGAGAGCCTTGAGCCCGTTGAGTTCCTTGCGTGACAGGCCCGACTTGATCTTGCGGAGTTTGGCGTCGCTCAGCGGTGTCCAATCTTCGATCACGGGCTCGGCGGAGGGCAGGGGGGTGGGGCGGACGACCCGTCGGATCGGCGGGGGCGAGGCCTTGGCTTGCTCTGCGGCGGACTTGCCGTTGTTCGCCGGGTTCCCGGGGGCCGGGGCCGACTTGGCTTGGGCCGATTTTTTACTTGTGGTCTTCTTGGCCGGGGCCTTGCCCTTGGCGGCGACCTTCTTGGTGGGGGCCTTCTTCTTGGCGGCCGGTTTCTTCTTAACCACCTTCTTCTTAACCGTCTTTTTCTTGGTAGTCGCTTTAGAAGCGGTCTTCTTCTTGGCTGGCTTAGCGGAGGTCTTCTTGGACTTCGCGGAGGGGGCCTTCTTCTTTTTCGCGCCCGCCTTGGCGGCTTTCTTCTTGGTTGTTTTCTTGGCCACTGATCACTCCGTCGGCGTAGGCCGAATTATCCCGGAATAAGCCCGGTAAGTCCCCGGGGCCTCCTGGCGTCCCCCCGCGTATGCCCCGGTGTCAATTCGCCTCCGCCTGGGTGTCCCTCAGATCGGGGCTTTGGCGGTGGGCTGTGGGCTCCATGGATTGGACGCGGGAGTTTATCGCCCCCTGCCTGCCCGGGCAAGGCCCGTCCCTGTGGGGCCTAATCCCCGTGTTTCTGGCGTAGCCGACCGCTGAGCCTCAGCAGCAGGTGGACGCGCTCAAACTGATCCAGCCAATCCGCCAGCGTGGCGTTAACTTCGTCTTGGGGGACCGGTGCCCCGGGCATCGGGCAGGCCCCGCCCAGGTTTTTCGCCGCCATCGCCCGGTATCGGCACAGCGTCCGGTCGCCGTACCACGCCACGAACTCGTAGTCCTCGGCACAGAAGACCGCCACCGGCACGCGGTTGCCCGCATTGATCCGGACCTGTTCCTGCAGGTCCATGTGTTCATCTCGGTCAAGCCAGCGCAGGTCGATCGCATCCGGAGCGCCCTCGGCGATCCGCTGGATCAGCGGGCCCTGCTGCACGCAGTCGCCGCACCAGACGCCCGACAACAGGATCACGTTGATCTTGCGGGTAAATGATCCGAGCAGCGCGGCCTGGGCCTGTGTCAGTTGGGCCTGGTCGTAGATCGCCTGCCAGTCCTGCTGCTTCTGGGGCTCGCCGGTGGCGACGTAGTCGGTGTAGCACAAGCCGGCGTCGTGTTTCTGTTTGAGATAGTCCGCTTTCATACGCTGTTTCACTGACGCGACCAGTCGCGTCGCTTCGTATTCAAATTATTGTTCACCAACCACCAACCACTAACCCACCAACCCACCAACCCTACTTCAGCATCCCCGCCTTGCGTGCGTAGTCGAACACACTCCCGGCGTCGATGATTGGCTTGACATCGCCCAGGGGTTTGAGTTGATACGTTTTTTCGGTCGTGTGGTTCACCAGTGTCCCGGCCTCGATGTCCAGGGTGCATTCGTCGCCGGTGCGGACTTCTTCGGATACACGGGCGTCGGTCTCGCAGGGCAGCAGGTACCCGCCGTTGACGCTGTTGCGGAAGAAGATGCGTGCGTAAAACTCGGCGACCACGGCGGTGACACCGGCTTCGGCGATCGCCAGCGGCGCGTGCTCGCGGGACGACCCGCAGCCGAAGTTCTTGCCGCCGATGACGATGGCGTACTCGGATTGGTACTTGCCTTCCTCGACGAAGCGCGTGTTGCCTTTGGGCAGCCCGCACTGGGTCGGTGGCACGCCAGCCATCGCGTACATCCCGAAGAACTTGCGCTCCTGGGGGTCGGTCGGGTCGTAGGACAGGAACTCGGCGGGGATGATCTGGTCGGTATCGATGTCATCGCCGAGGACAAACGCTTTGCCGGTGATCTGGGTTTGCATAAGTGATTTCCAATAAAGCCCCTTAGCTGCTTCCCCCAGGGCCCGGGGGTGTCTTGAGTCCCACAGTATAGCAGGCCCGAGGCGGCCGGTCCCGCCAGCGCATGGCTGATTCAGGATCGCCAGATCGCATCGCTACACGACACAAGCATCTTGTTACAAGTAGTTAACGTGGCTGCGGGATTAATGCCCTTTTTTCTTGTGCCCTGACTACGCTGGACGTAAAATGAGGAGGTGGAGGATCCATGTCTTGCCTGATTACTTTTCCTGTTTTCTTCATCAAGTCAGCCTTGTGACAACTTGCGCATGCGCTTCGGTGCATGTCTGAGATAGGGCGTCTCGTTTAGTGAAGTTTCCATTTGGGTTGTGGTAGTTAACGGTCATCAACGTGATGGTGGCTGCGATTAAGCACGTCCGCTTGGGCACGGATCTTGCGTCCTGCGGACAAGTGAGGCATCAACCAGGAGGGGTAGGATCATGGGCGGAAGCAGATTCAATCGTTGTGTTTTTGTAGCCGGGCTGTCGGCGGTGATGTTGACGGGCTCGGCTAACGGGATCTCGTTCTCGATCGATGGGCTGAGCCCGGAGTTCACGGTCGGGGTACAGGGGGTGGCCGGGGCAGGCGTGATCACGCCCGGTGATATCTATACGCCCGTGGCCTCGTTCGCCGGCGTGGGTCTTACACCGGTTGCGCCTCCCGGCGTGCTGACGATCAACCTCCCCGGCGAGGTTAACGCGTTGTCATTCGGGCGTGCGCCCGCTTCCTTCAACGCCAACCACCCGGCGAGCTTCAGCCTCGACCGCGGGTCCGCGGGGGTAGCAGGAACCGCGTCGGCTAACGAGTTCGCTGGCGCGGGCCTGGGGTCTGAACAGTCAAGCGATATATTCCGATCCACCTTCAACAACACCAACACGATCTTCGGTGACGGTGATGGCGTGTCTCAGGTCGGCAACCCCAACCCGGCGGCCTTCCCGTTAAATGTCGGTGAGACGGCGACCTTCCCGTTCCCGCCCCAGCCGCCGTTCCCGCCGTCTAACTCGTCCGACCTGGATGCCTTGGACCTGCGGTTCAGCCCCAGTGCCGGCGGAGGGGGGCCGCCCTCGCCAACGGGGAGGATCTTCCTTTCCGTCGATACCGGCACCGCACCGAGCCTGGGTTTCAGCGCCGGCGACGTCCTGGTTGACCCATCGGGGTTAGGCACCGCGACCCCCGGTTTTTATGCGAACGAAGCCGTCCTGGGCCTGATCGGAGCCAACGATATCGACGCACTGGTGGTCTATGACGACGGCGACAACGTCTTCCTGCCAGGCACCGACATCGTGTTGTTTTCCTTGGCACCGGGATCCGGGCACCTGGGTCTACTCGACCCGATCTCCGGCCTGGCGATCAACGAGGGCGACATCCTGATCGACGGCGCCAGCGCGCAGGCGCTGCTTGGGTCACTTAGCCCAAACGCGGCGATCCTACACACCGCCGAGTCGCTTGGTCTGCGCACGACGCGGGCCGGTTTGGGTGGCAACGACAACCTCAACGCGTTGGACATCCCCGAGCCCGCAACGGGGTTGTTGTTGTGCGTGACCGTGCCGTTCGTGGTTCGACGATCCCGCTTTTAATCGGCGGGATAAGAGGGCGGGTGTCAACCCCGCGTCCCCTGAGCCGGCCCAATCGCGCCAGGCTCGGGGGCGCGGCTTTCAAGGTTTCAACGGCCTGTATCACGGCAGGCAACCGTGTCTGACAGCAATTGCAAGACCATACCCTATTGAGGAGGCGGATTGATGATTCAAAAAAGACTCATGGCAACCGGTCAGTTAGTGCTTGGCGTTTTCTGTGCCACCGTGTGTACCGGTGTCGCGCACGCCCAGACGTTCTCACTCGACGGTGTCTCGTCGGGGCCCAACGGGGTGTTCCCGGACGATCTGCTGTTTCCGGGTCCCGCGCCCATCCTGCCTGGAGCCGGCGGGCTCCTTCCCGGGCCGCTGACACCGCCACCGGTGGATGTGGATGGCTTCACCTTCAGCCAGGTCTTCCCCGCTGCTCACACGGTGCTCGGCGTAGACTTCAGCGTGGCCCCCGGATCGATTGGCTCGGCGGGCACGGCGGTGTTCGGTGAGTCCGGCGGGGTTGGATTCGCGGACGAGCCGGCCGACATCTTCAGTTCGGGCTTGGGCGGTGGGAACGGACTGACGTGGGACGGTGACGGTATCCCCTCACCGGGCCTGCCGACGTTTGGCCCCTTGGGTGTGATCGAGCCCGGGTCCAACACCGATGGTTGGGACGCCACCCCGCCGTTCGGTCCCCCGGCGTTCCCCGGCATCATCTACACGATCACCGCGTTCGACGCCGGTGCCCACCCGGTTTACTCAGGGACCGGGGCGACCGGATCGTACATCTTCTTCTCACCCCCGGTGGTCGGGTACTCGGTTCTACCCGCGCTCTACGCGACGGATGTGGCTGTCGGTCTTGGACCCGGCGACGACATCGACGCGCTGGCGCTCATCGAGGACGGCATCTTCGGACCCACGCCGGGCGACGCGATCTACTTCTCACTGACGCCCGGCTCCCCGACACTCGCCGGCCTGGGCGCCTCCCCGGCGGACGTCCTGGTGACCTCGTTAGGCGGTGCACCGGCGGTCGCGTTCACGGCCGCGTCGCTGGGGCTGCTGCCGACCGATGACATCGACGCCCTGGACCTGTTTGTCGTCCCGGAGCCGGCCTCGGCTGCGCTGATGTGCCTGGGCGCCACGCTGCTGTGCCGTCGACGCGCCTGAGCTTACTGGCTGACGTATACGTTCCCGCGTGTTGTTTGTTGACGTAATGATCGGGAACGACCATCGTGAAGCACAATCAAGCCCGGCCATTGTGCCGGGCTTTTTCATGGGTGAGCGGGGTCCGCTTCACACGGAGCGATCAATCACGATGGGTGAATCCGCGCCGGGTGTCACGGCCCGCGGTAGTGCTGGATCAGCGTGTGCCGGGTCAGCTCGATCGCGCCGCTGGGCAGGGTGGTTTCCTGGATGTAGACGATGTCGAAGGACACGACCTGCCGGGCGGGGCTGTGCGCCTCGTTGAAGCTGCGTTCCAGGTAGTTGGCGAACGGATGCAGGATGTGATCGAACTGGGTCTTGGAGAGGTTACGCAGGTACTTGCGCCAACGCGTGCCCAGGTTGTCGCCCGTGACGTAGGCGGGGTTGGACCAGTTGATCCGTTTGCCGGTGAAGACATCGACCTTGGAGCCGTCCGCGAGTTTGGCGGGCATCACGAACCAGCCATCGTGGCTCAGGGCTTCCGGCGAGATCATGTTCCAGCTCTGCTCCATCCGCAGAACGTCCCCGATCGCGGTGATCCGTACCGGGAGGATGGGGTTGTCGCTTTGGGAATCCAGCCACTGCAGGTTCCACGCGACCGCGTAGATCAGGGCGATCGAGGCGACGGCCTGCTCCCAGCCCCGGGCCTTGATCCCCAGGTGTCGGCTGGTGGGGATGTCGATGAGCACGTCGCCCGTGCCGCGCCGTGACCCGGAGATGACCATCGGCAGCCGTTTGAGCAGCGCCAACAACCAGACCGAGCGCGACGGCTTGGCCCGCAAGCCCGCCTGCCGATAGGTCCGCGACCGCAGCCAGTCCCACCACTTACTGGGGATAAACACCAGCCAACTCACCGCCGCGACGTATGGCAACAGCCCCAGGTTCAGGCTCATCGCCAGCGCCACGTGCGTCCCGATCATCGCCAGGACCACCAGCATCCTCGCCGTCCCCGTCCAGACCGGGCAGAACACCAGCAGCGGCGCCGCGACCGCCATCGTGAACGCCACCTTGGTCAGGATCGGCAGGAGCCAGTCGATCTGCCTCAGCCACATGCCAAATGGCGTGACGAGCTGATCGATATTCAACGCGAAGTGCGCCGCGTTGGGGTTCCACCACATCGGGTGGTCCTTGAAGGTTGCGGTGAACCAGTACACCAGGCAGACCTGCAGCAGGATCGCCACCCCGGCGACCGACAGCAGGCGGTTATCTTTGCGGTGGTACAGCGTTAACGGGCCGGCGGCACTATCCACCGACCACCGGGCCCCAAGCGGCAGCAGCATCCCCCAGAACAGCAGCAGCCTCAGCAGCGCATCGCCGGCCTGAAGCACGACCGGGTTGCGGTGGTGCAGGCTCAACAGCAGCACCCACGCCCCGACCGTCGCCAGCCGTGTCCGGATGCCTAGCAACAGCGTGACCGCGAAGTATCCCGCCAGCCCGAACAGCGCAGCCTGCCAGAGGGCCGAACCGTTTAACGAGTGCAGCGACAAGTAGGCTCGGATCCCTTCGCTCTCGAACAGGGTCGATCGGGGCAGCACGCCGGCATCGCTGTAGTGGGCGGACAAGTCCCCCGCGCGGGAGACCAGGTCCACCAGCAGCAGCACCGCCAGGCCCATCCGCACGACCGCCAGCGAACGCAGATCCACGCTGCCCAGCATCGCCAACCGGACGCGCCACGCCGTCAGCCATACCGACAGACCCCCCGCGGGCTTGGGTACCACACGGACGACTCCCGCGGAGCCTGCCCCCGGCCTGGCCCCCGGCTCCGATCGGTCTTTTGAATACGCGCTCAACACCCGCCTCCGGCTAAACACAGACAATTACCCTCACTCATCGGCAATCCGTCACGATCCGGTGGAGCATCCATCCAACCCCAGCCGACCGCGTGCCATCCCGGCGGTTAACACGGTTTATCTACCAGCCTTACGCTAATCTACACGATATGTAAAAAAAACAACCCCGGATCGTGCCGAGGTTGGGTAAAATCGCCAAATTCTTATATAACAAATTCGGGTGGGTTAAGCCGTCTTCTGATTTAACTTGCTGGTCAGACGAGACTTGTGCCTCGCAGCGGTGTTTTTATGCATGGTGCTGCCGCTGGCCGCCTGGTCTAGCATTTTATAGAGCCCGCTAAGCTTGGCTTTGGCGTCGTCGGCTGTCCCGTGGAGGATCGCCTCGCGGTAATCCTTCATGGCGGCGCGGATGTCGCCCTTGCGCCAACGGTTGCGGGACCGGGCCTTGGCGTTCTGGCGGATACGTTTGCGGGCGCTGACCGAATGTGCCATCGATAGAGTCCTGTTGCGGGGGTCGAAACCGAGCCGGGTATTATGCCGGATATCGTGACAGGTTTCAAGTGGCGGTCGGTCAGGCCTGCCCAGACGTCAAACGGTGTATCCACCCTTCTGGGATTGGCCCCAGAGGTATCAGGGAAGTTACGGATACACAAGAGGTAACACGTCACTTACTCTACTATCGGACTTATATGTCCGGGGTGTTTTGATCGACGCCCAACTGCATGATTTGCACGGTTTGCCGTGATTTGCGAGGCAGCGATTAGACTTCACGTGGGGAACGGGGCGGCAGGGAGAGCGGGGGGTGATCAGATGACTCCAGGCACCTTCACGGGGCGAAGAACTGACGCGCCGTAACCGCGCGCTCAGTTGCGCTGTGTGGGGTCAAAAACAACTGCGAACTGAAAGTTAATCTATGAAACGGTCGTGCCGCTTGGCTGCCCCCTGCGTCCTCTTCTTGTCATTGTTCAATGCCCCGGCCATCGCGGTCCCGACGGTCTACCACGACGAGGCGCTTTATCTCAGCGACCTGGCTTCGTTGGGCTACGTCGGTGCATCGGATGGCTTCGAGGACAATAATTTCTGGGGGCTCTTAGAGCCGACCGCGACAACCACCGTGGCAGACGTGACCAGCCAGGGTATGACCTGGACCGGACTCGGTGGGGGGGTGGACCTGTTGAATTCCGCGGCAAGGTCGGGGGACTGGGCGTTGAAGTCTTCGCCCGAGGGCTCGCCGTCCGACGGGTTCTTCGCAGCGGCCCAGGAGCCGATGTTCGGCTTCGGCGGGTGGATCCGCTCAGGCAACACCGGCGCGGGCGGGGCGAACGACGTATCGCTATTTTTAAATGGCGCGGTGACCGCCCTGGAAGTGACCAGTGTCACGAGTGCTTATCAGTTCATCGGCGTCATCGACCCGGCGGGGATCAGCGACTTCCAGTTCGAAACCGAGCCGGTCGACCCACCCGAGCCGGGGTCCGGCGACCCGATCGATCCTTCCAAGACGGTCTACCTGGACGACTTCATCTACGGTTTTAATGCGGCTCCGTCCCTGCGCGAGCCCGGCACCCACTGGTCCAACCCCGTCGGCGGGGTTTACACGACCGGAACCAACTGGGCCGGCGGCGTTACTCCGGCAACCACCGACAACGCCCTATTCCACCTCGGTAGCGCCGCGCCCTACACGGTGAGCCTCACACAAAATGAAACCGCCAGCCAGGCCGTGATCGCCAACGACAAGGTCGCCTTCGACCTCGGCGGGTTCCAATACAGCCTGACCGAGCCGAACATCACGCGAGAATCGCTGATCGTCGGCGAACGCCCCGGCGATGTCGGTGAACTGACCGTGACCAACGGCACGCTCACCGGTGCCAACGCCGTGGTCGCGCACTCGACCACCAGCAGCGGGTACCTGACATTGGATACAGGTGCTGCGGTGACACTCACCGGCGCGATGCGCGTCGGGTCGGGCGGCACGGGCACGCTGGATATCCAAAACGGCGCGGCCCTGACCAGCGGCACGGGGAATTTCATTGGACAACTCGGCGGGGCCGGCACGGTCAACATCGACGGGCCCGGGTCGCAATGGAATCTCACCGGATTCGGCGGAAGCATGACTCTGGGTTCGGGCGGCGGCAACGGCTCGTTGAATATCACCAACGGCGCGTCGGCCTCTGCGGGGATCATCACCGCGGGGGTGCTTACCTATAACGGCCTGAACTCCGACACCCCGGGAACCGGCACGGTGAACCTGGACGGGTCTGGCACCACGCTTACAGCGAACACCATCATCATCGCTCAGGACGGGGCCGGCTCGATGAACGTCACCGGTGGGGCACAGATCACCGGCGCAACGGGCCGGATCGGGGTGTCGGCGGATGGCGACGTGCTGCTCGATGGGCCGGGGACCAGCTGGGTTATGAATATCGGCGGTGCTTCCCGCGGGACGCTCCATGTCGGGATCGGCGATCAGAACGGCAGCTTCGCAACCTTCCCACCTCCACCGCTGCACTCGGGCACCATGACGATCCGCAACGGCGCCTCCGTGACGGCCGAGGAAACATTCGTGGGCACGACGCGAACAGGCAGGGGGGTGCTTACCGTCACCGGGGTCGGTTCGAGTTTTAGTTCCGGGTCGCAGTTCTCGGGCAACACCTACATCGGGTACGAGGGCGACGGCGTGCTGAACGTTCTGGCCGGAGCGACGATCCAGACCGGGCAGGCGTTCGTCGGGAGGCACGGCCTGCGTGATCGGCTCAAAGGCGTCGCCAACATCGACGGCCCGGGGTCGGACTGGACCAGCTCCTCGACGATCTGGGTCGGGTTCAACAACGACCCGCAGGTTTATTTCGGGGCAGGTACTTTCGTTGCCGAGGGCAATCTCAATGTCACCGGCGGCGGCTCGGTGTCCGCGACTCAACTCGGCATCGCGGGTCGAAACATATCCATCGGCGTGGTCCACATCACCGACCCCGGATCCACGGTCTCGGTCGGTTCCGTCGCGTTAGGCAAGACCAGCACCACCACCTTCACCTTCGGGTCCAACGCCACGCTGAACGTGTCAAACGCCGGCCTGCTGGACGTGACCGGCGACGTCAACGTCTACCACGGGGCGATTAATCTGGACCAGGGCACAATCAACGCCGCCAACCTTGTCCTCCGCGGCGCCCAACTCATCCATCCCGCAGGCCTGGGTGAGACAGGGGACACCGCTGTCACACTTACCGGCACGGGCCAGATCAACGCCAACGTCGACAACCTTGGCGGCACGATCGCGCCCGGCCTTTCGCCGGGTGTTTTGAATATCGACGGTACTTACAGCCAGGCCATCGACGCCAGCCTTGCGATCGAAATCGGAGGCCTGGCCGCGGGCACGGACCACGACCAGCTTGCTATCACGGGGGCAGCGACACTCGACGGGGTGCTGGACCTGACGATCCTGGATACCCCGTTCGCCCCGGTTCTAGGCGACAGCTTCGATGTCCTCACCGCCACGTCTGTCGTCGGCATGTTCGATTCCGTGGCCGGCACGCTGATCGGAGAGACCACACGGTTCGACGTCACCTATCTCGCGGACCGTGTGCGGGTCGTGGTCGTCACCACGCCTGCGAATCTAGCCGGCGACCTTAACGACGACGGGTTTGTGGGGTTGGCGGATTTAAACCTGGTCCTCAGCCGATGGAATCAGACGTCCGCGCCCGGCGTCTGGCCCCTGGGCGACGTCTCCGGCGACGGGTTTATTGGCATTCAAGACCTCAACGCGGTCCTGGGTAATTGGAACGGCGGCA
>JAJDCV010000379.1 GCA_029260675.1 Phycisphaeraceae bacterium | reverse complement strand
GGATCTTTTCGGGGGGCTTGGCCTTGTCGCCGGTCTTGTAGTCGTAGACCCGGTAACCCAGCGCATCGTGCAGGTCTATACGGTCGATCTTCCCAACAATCGTGAACGGCTCGCCATCCACCAACACCTCGGCCCGCAGTTCCTGCTCGATGTGCTCGATCCGCCAGCCCTCCTGGACAAGCCGGGCCTGCGTGAGTGCGAAGGCATCGAACCGTTGTCGCATCTGCTCGACCTGGATCCGCACCGCCGGGCGTGGCTCCTTGCCGAATCGCTTCTCCACCAGCGCGTCCAGCCGTTCGTCCAGGAAAGTCGAAATCGTGCGTGGGTCGGCCTCGTGCCGTGCATCATCAAGACCAAACGCCTGGAGCACGTCGTGCGCCAGCGTCCCAAACGACATCGGGTCCATCTCCACCGCCCGGTCGTCCAGCGTGTTCAGCCCCAGGACATACCGCAGATAAAACCGGTACGGGCAGGCCAGGTACTGCCGGAATGCCGTGACATGCAGCTCGTTCAAAGTCTTGGGCTCAACGGTCGGCTTTGGGATCAGGAAACGATCCAAGCCGCCGTGTGCCAACAGCGTCGGTGGGGGGGGCGACTCGCGTTGGCTCTCGTCGAAGAACGACCGGACGCGTTGCGACAGGGTCTGGTCATCGCACGCCAGCAGCAGTCGGCTGGGTGTCAGCTGGTCGCCGTCGTCGCTGCGCCGCGCCGCGATCAGGCTGACTCGCGGCCGGGAGTGTGTGATGGCATTGAGCAGCATCAGGTCTCGGCCGTAGCGGTGGGCGTTGTCGTGCATCGACAGCGCCGAGCGTACCGAGTCCGGCAGGAAGGCGTCGGCGTTGCGCGACGTGGGGATCAACCCCTCGTTCATCCCGGCAATCACCAGCACCGGCGCGTCGTCCAACGCCAACTCTAAATAGCCCAATATTTCAACCGCCGGCTCGCCGCCTTCATCGGGGATCGCAGCGTCCGACATACGATCAAGCGTCATCGCGATCGCCTGCGAGGCAGTCACTTGCGGGCACGTCTCCGCCTTATCGTCCAGCTCGGCCTGCTCGCGCAACAGCCCCGCGATCAGTTCCAGGGATTGGCCCAGTTGCCGATCGTCCGGGTCGTGGTCGTTTAAGAATGTCTCGGCGTAAACGCGCTGCAACGCCTCGGCGATCGGCTGGCTCCAGCCGGCCAACGGCCGACGCTCATTGGGATGAACCGGCAGCAACGCAATGACACGGTCGCGCAGCGATTTGAGTTTCGCCTGACGCTCCGGCCGACCCAGCCAAGACCCGGTGAGCCTGCCCTGCAAGTGTCTTGTCGCGTAGGTATCCAGCAGGGTCAGCCAGTCCTCGATCACAGGCCGGGCATCTTCCCCGTCAGGCGTGTGGCGTTGCAGATACGTATCGACATCCGCGTGCCGTAGCAGCCGGGCCAGCGCGTCGTGACGATGCTGCTCCATGAACCCGCCCAGCGCACGCAGCAAGATCGCCGGCCGGGAACGCTGCGCCGGCGTGCCCGCGGCGTGTCGGCTAGGAACCCCGGACAGGTCCAACGCACGCCCGACCGCGCCGGCAAGCTTCTCATCGCCCAGCCCGACCGTGATCTGATCCGCACTCAGCGTGTCACCCTCAGCCCGTGCCGTGTCCTTTGCTATTGCGATCTGCGCCAGCAACTCACCGGGCTGGTCCGACACACGCTCGACAAAACGTACCTGCTGCGGACGAAGCTCGACGGACTGCTCCTGCCAGTACGCGCTTTTCAAGACGCCAAGATCATCGAAGCCATCGCTGTGTTGCTCCGGCGCCATCACCAGCCCGGTCGCCCGGTCGGCGACTTGCCTGAGCATCGCGGCGGCGGTGTCGTTGAGGTCGGGTGTGGCGATCAGCAGGATCTGTGCATCTTCCTCGCACGCACAGGTATTCTGCTTGATCGCATCAAGCCGCTGCGTGTGGCGGTCGGTCAGGTTCTGTGATTCAAGTACCCGGTGGTAGGCCTGCGCAACCAGGTCAAGCACCTCCCACCGCCGTTCGCCGCGCAGGTCCACGCCACGCTCGGAACAAAGCCTGGTTACGTCAGCAAACCCCATCCGGTGCCCGGCCAGGTCGTCGTAGAGTGTGCGGACCTGTTTGGCTAACGCCCACCAGCCCAAGACATCGTCCGCCTCGGGGGGGGCAGGCAACAGATCACTCAGCACGCCCGGCTCGGTATCCATCAATGCACGGACCCAGGCCAGTTGCATCTGCAGTTCACCCGCCACCGCGCCGCTTGGGTGATAAAGCAGCTCCGGCAAGCCACCGGCCGTGACAACACGCGGCGGGTTCAGCGCACAGCCCAGGTTTTGCGCTTCGGTGACCAACAACTCCACCAGCCGACGACCCGCACGCCCCGCGGGGACCACCGCCACGACGTGCGACAGGTCCCAGCCGTCCTCACCTTGCCCGAAGTGCTCGTGCAGAAACTCCGCCGCCCGTTTTAGGGCCGGGCCGTCCCATCCCAGGAAGTGGCGAGTGATCGGCATAAGGGAATCCGTAAACCACCAAGAAGGCAATACAAGACCAGCCTAGGCTAATAACTATCTCGAATAACCGCCAAGACGGAGGTCCACGAAGTGAAATCTGCGGACAATATCTTTCATCTTGGCGTTCTTTTCACCCCCCGACTTGGCCCGGCGGTGAAGTTGACTATCCTATCCGGTATGAGCACTACCGCAGAAGAACGTATCGCCCAGTGGGAGCAGATGGCCCGCGAGGCGCCGGACGACATGGCGTATTTCAGCCTGGCCAACGCCTACAAGGACGCCGACCGCCCGGAGGACGCCGAAACTGCGTTCGCCCAAGCGATCGAGCTTAACCCCGGGATGAGTCGGGCGTACCAGTTGCGTGGCCAGGTCCTGATCCAGCTGGGCCGGCAGGACGAGGCCGGGCCGCTTCTGACCCAGGGCTACACCGTTGCCGCCGAGCGGGGCGACGTGATGCCACAGAAGGCCATCGGGTCACTCTTAGAAAAGATCGGCCTGCCGATCCCGCAGGTCCGGGACGCCGCCGAGCGCAAGAAAGAAGTCGAGGCCTCGGGCGACACCGTCCTGGATCGACGCACCGGCAAGCCCCAGAACCGACTGGCCGACCCGCCGATGCGCGGCCCGGTCGGCCGGTTCATCTTCGACCACTTCGGCCAGGAAACCTGGAGCGAGTGGATCGGCCAGGGCACCAAGGTCATCAACGAACTACGCCTGGACTTCTCCAACGACCAGCACCAGGAAATCTACGAACAGTACATGCTCGAATGGCTTCAGGTGACACGCGAGGAGATCGACGAATACGGCAAGTAACCGTGTTCTCAACAGCGCCGTTAGGT
>JAJDCV010000378.1 GCA_029260675.1 Phycisphaeraceae bacterium | reverse complement strand
TGATGGCGACGCGTGGTGTGCCTGATTACATCCGCAGCGACAACGGCAGCGAGTTCACCGCCCATGCGGTGCGCGACTGGCTCAAGCGTGTGGGAGCCAAGACGTTGTACATCACCCCCGGAAGCCCTTGGGAGAACGGGTACATCGAGAGCTTCAACGGGAAGCTGGCAGATGAACTACTGGAGCGTGAGATATTCGATACGCTGCACGAAGCGAAGGTGCTGATCGAGCGTTGGCGGGTGCATTACAACACGGTCCGTCCTCACTCATCGCTGGGCTACCGCCCACCGGCCCCGGAGGCCTGGCTGCTAGCTGAGCCGGGCTCCGCTGCGCTCCGCCCGGCTCAGCTAGCCCATTGCAGCACCGTTCGGTTAACATAAACATTGGTACAACACTTGGGGGCAGGTCACCGTTCGCTCGGGGTAATTCGCCGGAACTCGTTGCAGTTCACGATCAAGCGGAGAGGGCGAGATTCGAATATCCACACCCACCTCAAAATCGGCGATTCTGGATCGCCAGGGGGTTTAGTAAAACAATTTAGGGCGCAATTTAGGGCGCTGATTAGCCAGAAAAATGTGCCTAAAACACTAGAATTAATAGCTTTACCGCATTTCAGTGGTGGACAAGCGGCCCAATGTGTGTTAGTGTATTGTTTGGTATTGTTTTAGGGGGATGTCATGGCTGGATCAATACAACTTTTAAAGACGACTGGTTGGGACAAGTCGCTGAACAGGGCTGCAATTTGTAGTGCTATTCGGTCCGACCAGTTGATCGACAGGATCCGGGTGTGCGACGGCGGCCGATTTGAGGTTGAGTGTACTGAATGGAACGACTATTGGAATCCTGTACTACCGGGGCTGACGACTGAGGACACTCTTCAGCTACGTGCTCTCAGGGTTTTTCGCGAGACATATATTGCTTCCGGTTATGACCTGGGTATCGCGCCCGAATACTGCCAGGCCTACTTCAGCCTTCTCCGTTCATTTCTAAAAAGCGGGAGTCAAAGGTCTGCGATTAGGTCTCTGCTTGGCTTGGAAAGCTTCGGTATCACTCAGTCTGCAAACGATAAGGCTCATGCTGCGGGCGCGATTACGATTCGGCATCCCGTTTATTTGCTTGCTAAGTTACGCGAACCCAAGGCATACGATGACCCTAAGTTCCTTGCCCTGATCTGTCCTCATAAGCATACAGGGTCGGGCTCTGCCCAACTGTTCTACTGCTATCGGCAGATCAAGCTACAGAACGATCCATCTGCTTCATTGCTTATTTATCCGGCTGTTGATCTGGCTTGTAGAACAGAATCGTTCATCTGTATTGAAGCCGTGGCGTCGGCGTTGAGCCTTAAATCGGATCCGCGGCCTCGCCAGCGTGCTGATGCTATTGCCAATTGGGCAGTTGCCCCCTTCCTTAAGCATCGTTCCGCACATTACAACGGCCGACCAGATCTATCGTTTGCAGATATTGGCGGCGGTAGCGGATCACTTCTCAGGGAAGTTTCCAAGCAACTGATCGAGAACCACGGGGCATTGATGCATGACCGGAAGTTCGCATGGTCTATTGTCGACCTCTGCCTGCAGGATACAACACGCCGTACCCACAGCCCCGAATTACAAAGGCACATGTCGTACATCGATTACCAGGCGGTGGACTATATGGCGTGGATTGCTGAAGAGTCAATCCGTGCAGATTGCGATAAATATGACGTGGTTCTGATCTGTCGCCTCCTCAACAACCTGAGCCGAATCAACATTGAGCACTCGTCCTCATCAGAGGTTGTCACGGAATTAACGCGCGTTCGAAAGAGGCCATCACCAGCAAGTTATCATCCCACCGACTGCCTACGTGGTACTGCCCCCGACTGTCAATCACTGATCACTTCGAATTCACGAGTGCGTTTGTTTGGCGGCACGACATTCCGCCAAGCATCGTTGAGCGATTACTACCGAGGCCTGCATCTGGTCGGCAAACGATCTCCCAAGACACGGAATTATAACGGCTCGTTATTCTTTCCCCTTAGGAGTTTTAACCAGGATGCATTGGTGCTGCCTGATGGCTGTAGCGTCCTGGATCAACTATGCCGGACGGCAAGTTTAGTTGTGATTGAGGACGTCGATCTCACTGCCGAAGTAATGATTGAACACCTTAAATCCAAAGATCTACAGCACCTTGCTGCAAGCGATGCCACGAATCGGATCCGGATGCAATCCGCCAGCCTGTTATGCGTAACCCGTCGAGAATTGGAGGCAGCGCTGCCCGGGAGGCGGATATGGTGAAAGTGACTCTGTTAGCTCGCAAGAGTAACGCACTAACGCCCTCCAGCCTGCGGTGCCTATCGCATCTGCCCACGATCAACATGACTGCTGGTTGCGTGCATGGCTGTGCTTACTGCTATATCCGTGGGTATTCGCAGTATCCAGGCGATGATGCCGTTGCCGTATACCGTAATACCGCCGAGTTGGTAGAAAGAGATCTGAAGCGAAAACGTAAGAAGCCGATCGCGGTCTACTTCTGCCCTTCGTCCGACGCATTCATGCCGGTCGAGGAGGTTCTCGATCAATCCTTCCGCACGATGAAGTTGCTGCTGGGACAGGGGATAGGCGTACAGTTCGTCACTAAGGGGGCCATCCCCGATCACTTCATCGAACTATTTTCGCAACATCCGGATCTGGTCGCTGGCCAGGTCGGCTTGACGACATTAAACGATCAATTAAACACCGCTATCGAACCGCGCGCCGCCTCTGCGAAGCGCCGGCTCAACGACCTCGCTCGGTTGATCGACATAGGCGTAACAACATCTTTGCGAGCCGACCCATTAATCCACGGCGTAACCGATTGCGACGCCAACATCGAGTCACTATTCGCCGAGGCATCAAGCCGGGGCGTTCGCCATGTGTCAGCAAGCTACTTGTTTCTTCGCCCCGCGATCATCGGCTCGCTTAAGCGAAGCATCCGGAACCCCGAATTGCTGAGGCGCATTCTCGCCCCGTTCAAAGACGCGCAGCGGGCCCCAATCCGAGGCGGTGCCGGCGGGGGCACCTCTTTGCCAACAGATCTTCGCCGGAGCGGATTAGAACGGATAGACACCATCGCAAATCGCCATGGGCTGAAGTTGCGTATTTGTGGCTGCAAGAACGACGACATCACCACCGCAAAGTGCCACCTAACCAACCTAACCACAACCGCTCGCGCTTCACATCATAAGAACGATCAGCCCGATTTGTGGTGAATACGAGCCAGATAGATATCTTCAAACCCGACCGATTAAGATCGGGAGAAGAAACCACTACATCAGTCGCCCGAAGGCGGGTACCCCCATCTCCTCATCAACCAGACACGAAATGCAGCGGGATTGAAGAGCTAAATTCGAATATCCCCACCCACGGCAAATTCGGCAATTCTGGGTCGCCAAGGTGGTTCGTAAAACAATTTAGGGCGCTATTTAGGGCGCATTGAATCGAGTTTTGTGTTTCGCTAGCCACAGGATTCAAGGTTGTACGAACTAGGTGAGAAGTCACACAGAGCGACGTTGATGCGTCGAGATTCTATGTCTTAAGGCCACACTCCTCAATTTCTTAAACTAATGCTGCTTTGCCATGTTGCTCTGAGTCGATCGGGCTCAAGTAATTATGTTAAATTATTCTGGACCGAAAAGGGTGCCAGCACTTCAATTCAAGATGTGGTGGGCTCGGCGCTCGAGACGTTAGTGGATTGCGGGAGAGTCTTCAGCAACATGTTGTTAGAACATGAATCCTCTGCGAGCTCAATCGGAACCGAACCCAAGAGACTAGTAGCCGGTGCATTAATTCTGTTTTTAATTGGAATGGGAATATTAATGATGCTGGTAAGTATGCCATCTCTTAATATGCAGACTTTGTCAACGGTGCGCATAAGATCTAGTATCTGATGCGCTGCCGCCACAACCGCCATGGGGTGTGTTCTAGTATGCTCGACAAGAGTCTTTATAACAACTCGCTTACGCATACCATCGATTCCTGATAGCGACTCATCCAGCAACAACAAATTAGGTCGCAGCGACAATGTGACCTGCCCCCAAGTGTTGTACCAATGTTTATGTTAACCGAACGGTGCTGCAATGGGCTAGCTGAGCCGGGCGGAGCGCAGCGGAGCCCGG
>JAJDCV010000377.1 GCA_029260675.1 Phycisphaeraceae bacterium | reverse complement strand
CTGGGCCCGCTGCCCCGCTTCGTCCGCCGACCCCGCCGTGTGGCTTTATGGGTCGCCGCCAAGCTCATCCTCCACGGCGTCCACGCCCGACAACGCCAGCGAAGAGTGGCGTAGATGCAAAAGGTTGTTTGCCGGGGGATCAATGAAGTCTGTGCGTATCAATAACAACCGATCCCCCGGCAAAGCCGGGGGCTGAGGGGCCGCCGCAAGCAATATCATTTCCGAACCCCGAACCCCGAACCCCGAACCCCGAACCCCGAACCCCCAATCCCGAATCACTTATGCCCCTTGGGCCCCTCGCCCGCCAGGTACTTCTTCGTGATCGCGGCGGTTAGGTCCACGCCATTGATGTTCGCCAGCGTGCAAAGCCACGCCAGCACGTCCGCGAACTCGCCTTCCAGGTCCGCATGCGTAGACCCGCCGGAGGTGTCACCGCCCTCGCCCTTGATCTTTTGCAGCGTCGTTGCCAACTCGCCGATCTCTTCGATCAGCCACATGAACGTCCCCGGCGTACCGCGCGCCGAATCGGTGTCGAAATACCGCTCCCGGATGTATTCCTGAAAGTCGTGCAGCGTGACCGGCTCGTGATCGGGTGTGTTGTCTGGCATACCCGCATTGTAACGTCTACGCGACCGCCTCCACCTTCGCTTTGGCGCTCATCCGCCCCAGCACCACCGCCAGCCCCGCGGAGACCAGGCACAACACCGCCGCCAGCGCGAACGCCGCGAAGTAGCTGCCGGTCAGGGTCTTGGCGACATTCCCCGCCGCGATCCCGATGACCCCGGCGATCCCGTAGCTGGTGAAGACCCACCCGTAGTTCGCCCCCAGGTTCTTCGCGCCGAACAGGTCCGCCGTCGCCGAGGGGAACAACGCGAAGTTCCCGCCGAAGTTGAACCCCACGATGCTCGCCACCACCGCAATCGTCATCTCGGTGTTTGCCTGGCTGAGGTACATCATGGTCACCGCCTGCAGCAGGAACATCGCCACAAATGCCGCGGTCCGGCCGATCCGATCCGACGCCAGCCCCCAGACCACCCGGCCCACCGCGTTGAAGATCGCCAGGTAACCCACCGCCTCGGCACCCTTGAGTACCATCTCCCCGCGCCCCTGTTCGGTCAGCACCTCCCCGGCCGCCGTAGCCCCCGCGATCAACTGGTCGCCTGCGAACACCTTGATGATCCCGATCACCATCAGCCCCGCCATCGCGCCCGAGAAGAACATCAGCCACAGCAGATAAAACGCCGGTTGCTTGAGCGTGGCGCGCCAGGTCGAGTCCCCGCTTGCCTTGCCGCCGTTCTTAGCCGTGACCGCTGCCGCGGCCTTCGGCGGGTTCCGCAGCAGCATCGCGCCCAGGCTCACCAACACCAGGCACACCAGCCCGTGGATCAGGAAAAACGACGTGATCCCGTGGTCTTCGATGTACCCCAACGCCCCGAGGTATCGGCCCTTAAACAGGTACGCCCCGAACCCAAACCCCGCCACCGCCAGCCCGCTGACCAGGCCCTTCTGGTTTGGGAACCACTTGATCAACGCCGCGATCGGGCAGACATAAGCAAACCCGATCCCCGCCCCCGCAAGCAAGCCGACCGTCGCCCAGAGCATGAAGATGCTGTCCACCGGGCCCAGCTTGCCCACGAACTGCTGCCCCGTCGTGATCCCCGCCACCGCGACGGTGATGACAATCGCCTGCGGCACGTATCGCAGCATCGGGTTGTCGTGCATCTGCTCACGCCCGCCCAGCAGCGCATCGAACATCATCAGCGCGATCAACCCGACCGTGCCGGTCAGTAGCGAATGTGCCAGGAAGAACACCACCGGGTTATTCATCAAGGACGCGATGACAAACCCCGCGCCCATCAGGCACGCCCCGATGATGGCCGTCTGCCGGGGCCCGCGCACGTCCTGCACACGCCCCGCGAACACCATCGTCAACGCGAACGAAAGAATACAGATCGAGAAAGCGTACTTAAGATACCCCTGTTGCGTGGCGAGCTGCGCCGTCTTAGCCGCCTCATCCGCCACGACCGTCAGGTTCATACCCTCCCCGCCCCCGGCCTGCGCGATCATCCCCGCCTGCGTGACGACTTCCGGGAAGACCTCAGCGTTCAACGGCTGCCAGAAGATGCTGTACCCATACACCGTCCCCAATATCAATTGCACCAGGATCGCTCCGATCAGCACCTGGAAACGGATCGGGATCAGCCCAGACCCGGGTCGGGTCGCGGCACTATCAGGGGTAACGGCGGTCATGATCTACGGACCTTTCATATGGGGGGGGATTCACGGGCCCGGCAGTATAAACACTAAATTATCTTGTGTATAGGCGAGGTCCGCCCCGCCAACTGCCCGAGCGAAATACAGCGACGATAAGCGTGTAAACAATACGGCCGCCTCGATTCATTTGGGTTACGTTGAAAAGCCGCTTGCGACTTAGCGGGCTTGGTTAATGCCTTACGGATATGTTTTTTTTAGGGCGGCCTTAAAGCGTGAGGCCCGGCCCCGATTCGGATCTACCCTACGGGCTCGGCGGAAACTCAGGCACCGCGTCCGTCTGGGCCTGGCGGTAAGCCAGCAAACGTTTCTCGAGTTCAGCATCCGACAGCGCCAAGATAGCCGCCGCAAACAGCGCCGCGTTCACCGCGCCGTGGCTGCCCATGCTCATCGTCCCCACCGGGATCCCCTTGGGCATGTTGCACGTCGACATCAGCGCATCGAGCCCGCCCATCAGCTTGCCCTCCATCGGCACACCCAGCACCGGCAGGTGCGTCCCCGCCGCCATCACACCCGCCAGGTGCGCGCTCATCCCCGCCGCCGCGATGATCACCTTCAGCCCACGCTCCGCCGCCGTGCTGACAAATTCATGGGCACGCTGCGGCGTCCGGTGCGCCGAGCACACCTTCATCTCATAGGGGATGCCCAACTGTTCCAGCACCGCGCTGCACTGCCGCATCGCCTGCGCATCGCTGACACTGCCCATCACGATACCGACGAGGGGGGTTTGATCGCTCATGGCGGTGAGTATAGCGATTAAGACGGAGATTTCACCGCAGAGGGCACAGATATCGCGGGGGAAGGCTCGGAGAGATGACCACAGATTTCACAGATGAAGAAATGGTATCACTGCTCAGGATTCAGAAATCTGTGTCATCTGCGACACCGTAGGTCCACGAAGTGAAATCTGCGGTCACACCGGCTTAACCAGATCCACCCACGCCTCGGGCAGAACCTGCAGCCAGTATCGGCCGTGGATACGTTCAACAAACACTTTGCATCCAAACGCCTCGCTGAGTTTCTCGGGCGTGATGATCTGCTCGGGTGTCCCGGACGCGATGAATCGTCCCCCTTGCATCAGCATCACGCGGTCCGTCTTCGGCGACAACTCCTCGACGTGATGGGTGATCATCAGGATCGCCGGGGCGTCGGGCTGACCAAGCACCTGTTCGATCGTCGCCAGCACCTGTTCTCGCCCCGTTATATCCAACCCCGCGGTCGGCTCATCCAGGATCAACAGCTCCGGCACGTGCACCAGTGCCCGTGCGATCAGCGCCCGCCTCTGCTCGCCGGTTGACAGGAGTCCGAACCGAAGACCGGTCCGATGCCCCAGCCCGACCATCGAAAGCAATTCGCAGGCACGCCGATGTTGTGCCTCGGTGTAGGTGTCGTACAGCCCGACCGTCGCGAAAAACCCGGTGATCACCGCTTCGGTCGTACTCAGGCCCGCATCCACCACCGCGCCCGTCGTGTGATAGCCCCCGGCGTCCGTCGTCGGATTAACAATCCCGATCCGTCGGCGGAGCCTGCGTATATCGGTCTGCCCAAGGGTTTCCCCGAGCACCTGGACGGACCCGCTTGTGGCAAACATCTGCCCCAGAAGGCAGCGTGCGAACGTGGTCTTGCCGCAGCCGTTGGGCCCGAGGATCGCGGTGTATCGGCCCCGTTCAAGCCGACAACTCACCCGGTCCAGGATCATCGTCCCCTGCCGCTGCACGACAAGGTCACGCACGTTCACAGCCGGGGTTGCCGCCAGCGGCTCCTCAATGCTCTTTGTGTTTGGGTGTTCATCCATCACAGGCTAACATCCTACCTCAAGTTGTTACGGAGCCCGCATGCGCGCCAAACACGAAAAATACCTCTTGGAACTCACCGGCCTGCCCACCGCCACCGGGCATGAGGACCACGTAGTCGCGTGGATCGAGCGGTGGGCGCGGCGTCGGCAGTCGGTCGAGCTATCCCGAGACCGCTTCGGCAACCTCCTGCTCAAACGCCCGGGCGCACGATCTCGCAAGCCGATCTACTTCACCGCACACATGGACCACCCGGCGTTTGTCGTTCTGCGCCAGGTCGATCCACGCACCGTGCTCGCTGAGTTTCGAGGCGGCGTGGACGACCTCTACTTCGCCGGCTCAGGTGTTAGGCTGCACATCGGCGGCGGCGAATCCTGCCCGGGCCGGGTGATTCGGTTGGAAAACGCTAAAAGCCCGGGGGCTCGGACTCCGGGGGCGGGGGAAGACAAGCGGGCGATGATCGAGTTGGCTAAGCCCGCCGTGGCGGAAGCGGGTGATATATTGACCTGGGACCTGCCCGCGCCGCGTGTAGTCCGTGGCCGGCTCCGAGCCCCGGCGTGCGACGACTTGGCCGGGGTCGCCGCGGCGATCGCCGCGTTTGAGCAGTTGAACAAGCGTCAGCCTAAACAAGGCGCACCCGATGTGCGTGTCCTGTTGACCCGGGCCGAGGAGGTCGGGTTCATCGGCGCGATCGGGGCCTGCAAGAGCGGGATCATCCCCAAGACCGCCAGGCTGATCGCTCTTGAAACATCTAAAAGCTTCGTAGACTCACCGATCGGTGCCGGCCCGATCGTCCGCGTCGGTGACCGCACCAGCAGCTTCGACCCCGACCTGACCTACCGGGTCGGCCAACTCGCTCAAAGCATCCAGGAGAAAGATCCCGATTTCAACTGGCAACGCAAACTCATGCCCGGCGGCACCTGCGAGGCCACCGCCTACCAGGCGCTGGGCTACACCGCGACCTGCCTGTGCCTGCCGTTGGGCAACTACCACAACATGAACGCCGATCCCCCGGGTCGTACCCCCCGCAGCGCATCGACAAAACCATCAGGTAGCGCTCCCGCGAAACGATCTCGGGGCGTCTGCATCGATTCAGAAGTCATCTCGTTGTCGGATTACCACGGGTTGGTCCGGTTGTTGATCGAGGCCGGGCGCTCGCTAGATGACCGTTCGGCATCGCCGCTGTTGAAGGATCGGCTTAACCGTCTTTTTGCGCATCGACGTGGTTTGCTGCGCTAAGCTCGTTTTATAAACCCCCATCAATCAGAGCCGTAGTGCGTTAACCCGCCCCGGTCGGTTTCTGCGCACAGGCTCCGGGCCTCTGACAGCCGTTGCGCGGCGCACCGACTG
>JAJDCV010000376.1 GCA_029260675.1 Phycisphaeraceae bacterium | reverse complement strand
CTCGGCCAAGGCACCGGATGGCTGATCTACGGCCGAAACCTCTGGATGATCTACCACCCCCGCATGGCAGAGGACAACTGACATGCCCGGTGTCCTGCGCATCCTCGACGCCAACGCCAACCGCGCACGCGAGGCCCTGCGCGTCATGGAAGACGCCGCCCGCTTCATCCTCGACGACCCCAAACTCTCAAAACAACTCAAGCAACTCCGCCACGACCTCGCCGGGGCCCTGTCGGATATCCAGGGCCTGTCCGCGTGGCGAAACACGCCCGGCGACGTCGGCACCGCCCTCACCACCGAAAGCGAGATGACCCGCGCCGGCGCAGCCGATACCGCCGCCGCCGCCGGCAAACGCCTCAGTGAAGCCCTGCGCTCACTCGAAGAGTACGGTAAAGCACTCCCACAAACCGCTTGCGGCTTAGCGGAAAAGATTGAGTCTCTACGCTACCGAGGCTACGCCCTGGAACAACAACTCAACACCGCGTTAGGAACCGGCGCAGCTAAACAGTGGCGGCTCTGCGTCCTCATCAGCGAATCACTCTGCCCGGCCGGCGATTGGTTGAAAGTCGCAACCGCCTCGGTACATGGCGGGGCCGACTGCATCCAACTCCGTGAAAAACAACTCGACGCCGGCGAACTGCTATCACGAACCCGCCAACTCGTCGACCTGTGCCGTCCAAAAAACGTCGGCGTCATCGTCAACGACCGCCCCGACGTCGCCCTGCTCACAGGTGCCGACGGCGTACACCTCGGTCAGACCGACCTGCCCTGCGCCGAAGCCCGAAAACTCGTCGGCAACCAACTCCTGATCGGCATCAGCACATCCAACCTCGACCAGGCCAAGCAAGCCCAACGCGACGGCGCCGACTACTGCGGCGTCGGCCCGATGTTCCCCACCACCACCAAACACAAACCCCTCATCGCAGGCCCGGCTTACCTCAAAGAATACCTCGCCTGGAACCAACTCCCCCATCTCGCCATCGGGGGGATCACCCCAGAGAACCTCGGCGAGCTGACCGACGTAGGAGTCCAAGGCATCGCAGTCAGTTCGGCGATCTGTCAAGCAGCTAACCCTGCTTTGATAACACGCAATTTGATTGAAGCAATACCCCGGTAGCGTAATAGCAAACACTTTCACGCGGGGAACCGTTCATGTCTCTGTCATCCAACGAGGACGCCCCGGCCGCCTTAAAACGGTCAATGTATCGCGAATCCATTCTGACACTCAGCAGCTTCACCGCCGCCGGTATAGTCCTGGCTATCGTTTTGGCTTTGTTATTACGGGGATCAAAATCTCACCTCCTGTTTTTGGTTGTCGCCTTGATCCCATGCACAATCCTGCTAGGCGTAGCGGTGATCTGTTATGTGTCTGCGGCAGTGACCCGGTATCAAGGCCCGTTGAGGGCGGGTAATATCTCGGCAGGCCTCTTCATACTTGGGCTATTGCAGGTGCCTGGCCTCGTCATTGGGGACGCTATCGTAGAATTAGACGTCCTGGAGGCTAAGCGTTTCTGTGAAGCCTTGGTTGATCCCCTGGATCAATTTCAGTTGGAGCACGGGCAATACCCAGAGAAAATCAACGAGCTGTTACCCTCAAGCGAGGGGATCCCCCGCCTGTTAGGCAAAAACTTTTACCGCAGTGACGGCGAAGTATTCAGCTTTGAAGTACACGACCCCAGCGAGATGATGGGTTTCTACGACTACTCCAGTGAAAACCGAAAGTGGACACACTGGGCATTTCTAGATTAACTCAAATAAATGAAACTCACACCGTCCCTGTGCGCTGCGTGCGTCGGCCGGGGCCTAGCGGGCCGCGCTGCTGTTGCTCGGGGGTCGGTGCGGCGCCGGGGGACTGGGGGTTGCCGACCAGGTCGGCGTTGGTCTTGAAGCGTTCCAGGGCCTTGAGCAGTTGCTCGACCTGCTGGGGCGGGGGCATGTTCAATAGGCGGCGGCGCAGGGCGGTCATGGTATTCAGTTCGTGCTCGCCGATCAGTTTGTCTTCCTTGCGGGTGCCGCTGGCGGCGAGGTCGATCGCGGGGAAGAGGCGTTGCTCGGCGATCTTTCTATCCAGGATCAGCTCCATGTTGCCGGTGCCCTTGAACTCCTCGAAGATGACTTGGTCGCCGCGGCTGCCGGTATCGACCAGCGCGGTGGCGATGATGGTCAGGGACCCGCCCTCCTCGAAGCGGCGTGCGGCGCCGAAGAGCTGTTTGGGGATCGCCAGTGCGCCGGCGTCGAGTCCGCCGGAAAGCGTCCGGCCGGTGCCCTGCATGTTGGGGGCGGTGTTGAATGCTCGGCCCAGGCGGGTCAGCGAATCCAGCACGACGATAATGTCCTTGCCCATCTCCGCCCAGCGCTTGCAGCGGTCGATCGCCAGCATCGCCATCGCGCAGTGCCTCTCGGGCGTGTGGTCGTTGCTGGAGGCCCAGACGGTGCAGGGCACGTTGCGGCGGAAGTCGGTGACCTCCTCGGGGCGCTCATCAATCAGCAGCGCGATCGTCTTGACATCCGGATGGTTCTTCTCGCAAGCGGCGGCGATGTTTTGAAGCAGGATGGTCTTGCCGGCCTTGGGCGGGCTGACGATCATGCCGCGCTGCCCGTACCC
>JAJDCV010000375.1 GCA_029260675.1 Phycisphaeraceae bacterium | reverse complement strand
AACTTCCAGAACGTCACCGACCCGCGGTAGCTGTCGTTGTATTCGTCGATCGGGGCGTAGTCCCAGCCCAAAGGCGTGGCGTACTGACCGCCCTCGATGACCCATTCGGTGTTGGGGGTGACCATGGTCCCGCCGTGATCGTTGATCGCGATGGGGTTCTTGATGATCTGCTTGGTCTCGAAGTCACGCAGGTCGATCACCGCGACCCGCGCGTGAGCCTTATCGTTGATGAACAGCCACTCGCCGTCGTAGTCGCCGTTGGTTTCGCTGAGCGCCGGGTGGTGGGTGTCGCCCCAGAGGTTTTCTTTGCCCTCGATGTTACCCTCCGCGAGGATGTCATCACCAATGCCGTAGCCCCAGCCCTGCCAGGACTCGGGGGTAAAGACCGCGATCGATCGCAGCAGCCGCATGGAAGGCATGCCGATCACAAACACCTGCCCGGCGTGCCCGCCCGAGGCGAACATCAGGTAGTCGTCGATCCGCCCGCTGGGCTGGTAGGTCATCAACGCGGCGCGGACGTCGTCGGGGCTGAGTTCCCGCTGAGCCGCGATCGCCGCCGCCGAACCGTCGCCGTTCCCGTTGGATTGGGTCGGTGCTGGAGCGGTTCCCTCTTCACCACCACACCCGGATGTGAGGGTGATCATCCCGATCAATAGGGCGGTCCCAAGTAGTTTTGACTTCATGGCTGCGATCCTTTCTGGGGAAAGACAACTGCTGTTCATGTTGATTGATTAGAAATGAAACACGCATACAGCGTACACGGCGATGCGACTAATGGGTAGCTTCTCCACATCGGCCCAGCAGGGCAACCCGAAGCCCGGTAAAGGTCGGAACGCAGGGAACATAGATGGTTTCTCACGACCCTTCCCCTGGTTCTGGGGTAGCTGCCTTGCCACAGATAGACCCGCTTTCACAAGTCTTAACCACCAGATCGGCGATCTTCGTCTTGATAAAGGCCTGCTCGATCATCCCGATCGCTTCATCCAGATGTTTGTGTAACGGGCAAAGGTTCAGGCCATGCGATTTCAATCCCAACGGGCACCGCTCGATCCTTTCTATGGGGTCCACCGTGTTGACGACGTCCAGCACGGTCAGTTCATCGCTGGTTCGTGTCAGGATGTAACCCCCGCCCAGGCCCCGACGTGATTCCACCAGCCCTGTCCGCCTAAGCGAGTTCATTACTTTGGCCAGGTAATTGGAGGGCACCTGGGTCGCTTCCGCGATCTGTTGGACCGTCTGCGGATTACCTGCGTGTGACGCGAGCCACACCACCGACCGCAGCGCGTATTCAACCGTTTGAGAGAAGATCAAGACAAAACCTTAAAAGGATATTTGCATCTACATATCCACATTAAGCCTGGGCGATTCGTGTGTCAAGCCATGCCAGCTTGCCCGGTCCCGCAGCATGGCTCAGGCGCGCTTGGACAGATCTCGTCCCGAATAATACTATAAATAATGACAATAAAAGTGTTTACAGTTGTACTGTGCTTGGTGGTGAGCCCTGAAATTGGCCCGAGCATCCATGACGCATCCTATTGATCTCCCCGATTTTCCCCCGAACCTTGTTGCCGTTGAACCTGCTGAATAAATGCCTTTACCGCAGAGGCGTTGTCCGTGTTCAGCGCCAGCAGTGAGTTTGCATACCTGACCGCTGCATCCAAGTCGCCCCGGTCGCGGCTGATTGTCATCAACGCATAGAGGGTCGGCTGATCGGTCGGGTGACGCTGATGATTATCATCGAGTACTTCCAGCGAACGCTTTGGACTACCGGTTGAGTTCAATGCGATGCCCAGCGTGTACCCAAACTGAGGGTCACCCGGGTTCAATTCGACGGCCTGCTGGAACACCCGGATCGCCTCCGGCGTTCTGCCCTGACGGACCAAAGCCAGGCCCAAAGAATAGTGGATGACCCCCTGCTTTATGCCCGAGTCGATCGCCCCCTGGAGCACAACAACGGATTGGCTGTCTCGCCCGGTGATGCGGTAGAGGTCCGCGAGATTGACGTAGGCCTGCGCAAACGCGGGGTTGATACGGATCGCGGTTCGGTAGGCCTGCTCCGCCAGGTCATGTCGACCACGCTGCGTGTGTATCAGCGCGACATTCAAATGGGATTCGGCTCGTTCGGCGTTGACCATCTCCGCCTGGATGTATCCCTCGATGCCATCCTCGATAGCCTTGCGTTGTTCTTCATCGAGCTGCGAGGCATCCACCGGGGCAAGCACCCTGGCAGCTTCGAGCCGCACCGACAGGACCGGGTCTTTCAGCAGGTCGTATGCTACCGGCAACCGGAGTGCAGGCTCACCCATCTCAAGCGAGCTCAACGCGGCGTACCGAATCATCGGGTCATCGTCGGAGGCGTGTTTCTGGATCGTCTTATATGACAGCGGCGTAGGGTAGTTCCGTAGCAGCGACAACGCTGTGGACCGAACGATTCCCGGCTGCGTGGAGTCACCCGCGAGTGCCGCCAGCATCTTGTCGGCCTCGGGCGTGCCCGTTCGGCCGGCGTGCAGAACCTCGCCGTAGTGAGGCTCGCTGCGGCGGTCCGGCCCGTACCACTTCGCCACTGCATCCACCGACCACTCATACGACTGGTCGTCATGACATAGGTTGCAGGCGTTGGGTGTACCCAGTTCTACCGACAGGTCCGGCCGGGGCACACGGATACTGTGGTCCAGCCGGGCGTCGACGCCCATGTAGGTCTTTGTCGGCATGTGACAAGCCACGCAACTGCCGGCCTCGGTGTCCTGCTCGTGGAAGTGATGGTCGGGTGTGTCGAACGTGTCCGGCACGTGGCAGGTGGCGCACAGTGTATTGTCCGGCGAGTAGACCCGCATGCTGTGCGGGTTATGGCAATCGGTGCAGGTGACTCCCTTCTGGTACATCTTGCTTTGCAGGAAAGATCCATAGACATAAACCTCGTCGAGGATCTGCCCGTCGGCGTGGTAGAGGTTCTCCGACAGCAGCGTCAGCTGATGCGTGTCCAACAGGTCTTGCCCGTAACCGTATTCGCTAGCGACCACGGAGCGCCTAGAATGGCATCGGGCGCACATCTGTAACATCGATTGGTCTTCGCGCGGCCGGGTGCGCTCAGCGGTGTCGGCACCAGCTTCAAACAGCCACGTCCCCCCGTCGTCTTTTATTTGATACACCAGCCCCATCGCCTTGTCGCCTTTATCGATCCCGCGCTCAGCGTCCCTGGCCCAGGCGACGTGGTTCGAACCGGGCCCGTTGCAGGATTCACAGGAAACATCGATCTGAGACCAGGTGGTATCAAAGCTATCGGTTGCCAGATCGTAATTCTTTTGAAGATTCGTGGAATGGCACTCGGCACACATGAAGTTCCAGTTCTGGTCTGGCCCGGTCCAGTGCAGCACGTC
>JAJDCV010000374.1 GCA_029260675.1 Phycisphaeraceae bacterium | reverse complement strand
CCCAGTCTTCTTCTTCCTCTTGGGGTTGTGGCCAGAGCAGTTCCTGCAGCCCGCCGAAGGTGAATGTAATGTCGGTGTGTTCGGCGTAGTCGCGGCCTGCATCGCCGAGCTGTGCTCCGTTGTCGTCGACGGCGTCGGCACCGAGGCTGTAGATGATGGCGCCGGTGTCTTCCAGGCGGTACTGTAGGGGCTGGGCGGTGAAAGGGTCTTGCGGGATTTGTTCTATGAAGTCGGGGACGAGGTCGGTGAGTTGTGTGGGGAGTTGGCCGTGCTTTTGGCGGTAGCGTTCGGCGGCGATGCCGGCGAGTGTCACCCGGCGTTTGGCCTTGCATCTTGAGAACGCCTCATAGGCGGAGGACAGCGCGGGGATCATCATCCGTGAGACGATGCAGATGCGTGGGATGTTTTCGCCATCATCCAGATCTTTCGGCATCGGCCAGGTCGGGTGTTTGACGAAGTCGATGTGGGCCTGCATCGTGTCGAGGTAGGAGCTGTGGTCGATATCCAGCAGGCCGATCGTGCGGTACCCGGCGATGCCCAGTTTGTTCAGCCCGCCCCCGCCCCCGGAGAAGAATCCGTCTGCGAGCATGTCGGAGTTACTGAAAATCCCGTGGCCCATGCAGCGTTCCCCGACCATCGCGCGCAGGGCCATGCGGTCCAGGTCGATCGGCTCGATTGCCCGTGCCAGCTTCCGTAGCGTTTCGTCTTCCAACTTACCGGTGGCGACCAGCCATTCGATCTGTTGGTAGGCCATGACCTGGATTGAGATATTGACCAGTGACGAGATGAGGATCGGCTCGTCTTCCAGCGACCGCGCCAGTGCGATCGTGGTGAGGCACCGTGTTGCCGCCAGGTCGTAGTCGCCACGGTCGGCATCCAGGATAGATTGGAGCTTGAGTACTCTTGCAGCCCGTCTTAACGGGCCGAGACTTGGCAGGAAAGCACTTATTCCTTGTGTCAGGTCGGTTGGGAATCTGGATCCTTCGATCGATGCGGCCTCTTCCAGCAACGCGATCGCCTCGGCGTGGTCGGCGAGGTAGGCTTCGATCCGTTCGGCCATGTCGGGTTCGAGGGTTTGGCCCAGTTTATACCCAAAGACGGTGCTCACGACCGGGATGCCCTCGGTGTCCGGGTCGGTCGGGGAGGCGGCGAACGCACGGAGGTAGATGTCCGCGGCGTTCTTACCTTCGGGCATTTCGTACCAGGCGTCGAGTTCAGCCAGGTCGATCGGGTACCCCGCATCCCGGACGGCCTGGACGCGCTGGTTCATCGCCCGGTAGGCGACGAAGCGGTAGAGGGCAAACACGGCCAGGAGCGACAGCGCCATCGCTGAGAGCAGCTTGATCCAGAAGACCTTGCGGGAGCGTGCGGTGTCAGGTGGCGGGGCGCGGTGGGACATCAGTGGTTTCCCCCCCGGGGGGGGTACAGGGATCGGGCTGGCCGGGCGTATGAATCCGGTGGTGATCCATGATAAGGACGTAGCCGAGCGTGGGCGATTGCAGCGTGACGGCGGAGGCGGTGGGGCTTAAGATAGGGTTACTGAGACACGCGAAACAGCCCCAGGAGCCAGGGATGCCCATCGAAATCACCATGCCGCGCCTTTCGGACACGATGGAGGAGGGGACGCTAGTCAAGTGGCGGGTCAGCCAAGGCGACGAAGTCGCGTCGGGGGACCACCTGGCGGACGTCGAGACCGACAAGGCGACCATGGAACTCCAAGCCTTCGACGATGGGCGTGTTGCGGCCTTGGCGGTGCAGGAGGGCGATACCGTGCCCGTGGGGAGCCTGATCCTGGTGCTGGCAGAGGAAGGTGAATCGCTGGAGGACGCCGCTGGGGCGGCCCAGGGGGCGTCAGCGGGCTCTGGGGCCAGCCAAGCGGCATCCGGAGGCGAATCCGGGGGCGTGGCGGTGGCGGATCCGCCAACGACGGGCACGACGTCTTCGGCTTCGGCTGCATCTGCGGGGGCATCCGGGGGTATATCCGGGGGGGGGCGTCAGCGGGTCAGTCCGGTGGCGCGGAAAATCGCAGAGGAGCACGGGGTCGACTTGGCGGGCATCGTCGGCACCGGGCCGGACGGGCGGGTGATCAAGCGAGATGTGCTGGCGGTGGTAGATGGCGGTGCCTCGGCGTCTGCTTCTCCCCCTGCCCCCACGCCCGCCGCGCAGGCGCAATCGCCTTCCATCCCTGCCACCCCCGTACCAATCGCATCGACAACATCTTTTCAACTCGAAGCCAAAACCATCACCCTCTCGGGGATGCGCAAAACCATCGCGCGTCGGTTGGTCGAGTCCAAGACGACCGTGCCGCACTTCCAGGTCACGGTGTCGATCAACATGGACCCGTTGCTGGACCTGCGCAAGACGCTCAACGCCCAACTCGAAGCGCAGGGTGTCAAGCTCTCGGTCAACGACTTCATCACGCGGGCGACGGCGTTGTCGTGCGTGAGTCATCCTGTGGCGAACAGCTCCTGGGCCGGGGACACGATCATTCAGCACGGGACGGTGAACGTCGGGATCGCGGTGTCGCTGCCTGCCGAGCGCGGCGGTGGGCTGGTCGTCCCGGTGATCCACGATGCACAGAACAAGGGCCTAAGACAGATCAGTGAAGACACCAAGCGGCTGGCGACCAAGGCGCGCGACACCGGGCTTTCCCCCGAGGAGATGGCCGACGGGACCATTACGTTGAGCAATCTTGGGATGTACGGGGTCGATCAGTTCACCGCGATCATCAACCCGCCCCAGGCCGTGATCCTCGCGGTGGGCGGCGCGATTGAGAAGCCGGTGGTGCGTGACGGTCAGATCGTGATCGGCCGAGAGATGTGCGTGACCCTGTCCGGCGACCACCGCACGATCGACGGCGCCCAGGGCGCGGAATACCTCGGGACGTTCAAGCAACTGATCGAGAACCCCGCGGCGCTGCTGATTTAGGTCATGCCAGGCCGCAAGAGATTGCAATAGAGAGCATTGCTCACGACCAACCTGCCGCGCGGACGTTGTCTGCGGGCTGTTGCGGTGATCGGGCCGTGGCCGGCCCGGCTAAACGGGGTCGGCTCACAACCACGAATGTTTATTGGGTGCGCGTCAGGCGGCGTCTTCGCGGTGTGTGATCGCGCGCAGGGTGGCGGGCGGATCGTTTGTGCGGGACAACTTCAATACGACCGGTGAACCCAGTGCACGGGTCAGGCCCAGTGTACGGCAGACGGATTCAAGTGACGCGGAGAGCTTGGGTCTTTTCAGCAGGCGATGAACGACCATCGGCCAGAAGAACTGCCGATTTCGTCCGTCGGGCGTAAAGCCCAGAGGCAGGCAGGCCTCACCGATGATTTTTGTGGTGTAGCAGGTGTAGGGGCGGGTGTTGCCTTCGATCGATTTTTTCAGGCCGAACAGCAGGCGTTCGACGCGGTTGACGCTGACCAGCGACGGGTAATCGACGATCACGGCGTGGCGTGCGACGCGCGTGAGTTCACCGAGGAAGCGGGGCGAGTCCTGGATGTGTGCCATCAATCGTAGCGCGATGACGGTGTCGAACGAGCGGTCGGGGTAAGGCAGGTTCAGCAGGTCGCCGACCTGGAACGCGCATCGTCCGGGCTGGAGGAACGGCCTGACCCGATGGGCGCAGCAGGGATCGCTTCCCATGACGGTGACGTCGTAGTCGTGGTCCAGCAGGGCGCCTGTGAGTTGGGCGTGGCCCCCGCCGACCTCCAGCACGCTGCGCCCCGGGCAGCCGTTGAGCATCTGGTGTACGGCGTCCCACTGCCGATCCAGCAGCCACGTGCCGACCGGCCCGGTGAAACGCCGGGCGTACGCATCGGTCGAAGATTCGATGTCGTGAGTTTCCCGGGGCGTATCCACCTGGTTTCTCCGCGT
>JAJDCV010000373.1 GCA_029260675.1 Phycisphaeraceae bacterium | reverse complement strand
CGTGCGGTACGGTGCGATCCCCGGCCAGACGTGGCGGTGCTTGCGGTTTTCATTGGACCACCAGCGAAGCAAGGCGGTGAAACTCTGGTCGGGCTTGGCGATCTCCCAGTAGAGCTGTGGGGTGAAGTAGTCGACCCAGCCCTTGTTCAGCCAGAGCTTCGCGTCGGCGAACAGGCCTTCGTACTGGTTGAACCCCTTGATATGTTTGGGGTGGCCAGGTTTCCAGATGCCGAACGGGGAGATGCCGACCTGCACGTGCGGCTTCAGTTCTTTCACCGACGTGTAAAGCTGCTCGATAAAGTCATCCACACTCTTACGTCGCCAGTCGCTCCGGCCCAACTTGCCGCCGGATTCCTTGTAGGTTTTCCAGGCTCGGTCGTCGGGGAACTCGACCTCGTTGCCGTCTTCGTCTTTGACGATGTAGGGGTAGAAGTAGTCGTCCATGTGGACGCCGTCGATGTCATACCGGCGGACCACATCCAGGATCACGTTCAACGAGTGCTGCTGGACGATCGGTTCGGACGGGTCCATCCAGAGGTAGGGGCCGTATTCATGCACCACCTCTGGGTGGGTTTTGCTGATGTGGTTGTCGGCGATGTCGCCCTTGTTGTTTGGGTGAAGGGCGCGGTAGGGATTGAACCATGTGTGCAACTCGAGCCCGCGTGCGTGGGCCTCACGGACCGCAAACGCCAGCGGGTCGTAGAACGGTTTGGGCGCAACGCCCATCTCGCCGGTGAGGTAGTAGGACCACGGCTCCAGGTCGCTGGCGTACAGCGCATCGGCGGTCGGCCGGACCTGCAACACCACCGCGTTAAAGTTCATGTCGACGCAGCGGTCCAGGATCGCGACCAACTCGTCCTGCTGCAGCTGCACCGGCAGGCCCGGGGCGCTGGGCCAATCGATGTTCGCGACGGTGGCGACCCAAACCCCACGGAACTCGCGGGGGATGACGGGGACGCCGATGGCTGCGGCTTGCCTCGCTTCGCTGCGCGTACTCGAACGAATGGTCGAGCAGGCGGAGAGCGTCAGGAGTGAGATGGCGAACAGGGTGATGAGTAATGCCTGGCATCGTTTTGTGGTGGTCATGGTGTTCAGCCTGTCCAGGTAGGAATGAGATAATCTGCCACACCCCGGGGGAGGGGCATTATATAACCAAAATTCTGGTCTGTATCTTTATCAGGCCGGCTGGCGGAGACAATGGCAAGCTAAAAGGGCGACGGACATCATCGTGATGAGTCCAAGCGTTGCGGGTTCCGGGACGTTAAGTATTTCTGAGGTTGGCGGGGTGCCCTGGTTCCAGTTGTTGAGCATGAAGTTCAGGTCGTCCAGGCCGACGAAGCCATCGCCGAAGAGTCTCTCTATCCATTCGAATTGGCGACGCCATTATACCGAGCGGCGACGGGGCAGAAGTGTGCCTGCGAGGGAGGTAAGCAGGGCAGCACCGGTGCCTGGTTCGGGGACCGCGGTGGCCAGACTGCCGGGGGCGCCGGGTGGTGGTGTGCCGGCGTTCCCATTACCCAGTATCACGTTCAGGTCGTCAACGCCGACGAACGCGTCGCCGTGGCCCGCCAGATCGCCTTGGGAGATGTCGCCCCGGTTGACGGTCTGATTCCAATTGTTCAGCACGACGTTCAGGTCGTCGATGCCAACGAACCCGTCACCGTTGACATCGCCGATGATCGGCCATGGCGGGCCGAGCTCGGGCGGTGCCCAGAAGACGTTGTCCAGGAAAACGGAACTGTCCTGGCTGCCTGAGAAGACAATTGAGTCGAGCGTGATCGACTCGCCCAGCAAGCCGTCGCCACTGTCATAGAAGGCGGATGACCAAAGGGCCGGGTCTTCAAGTGACCATTCGTATTTGTGCCACAAGCCGTCAGCGATGACGTCCTGGAACAGGCCCTGCTCCGTGCCATCGCTGTCGTCGTCGAGTGTGATGCCCACGCCGAGGTCGGGGGAATCGGACTTGAGCCAGACCCCGATTGTGCCCAGCGATTGCATGGCAAGGTTGGCTTCGCGCTCCCCTGAGAACAGATTGCCCGGCCCGGCAAGTTCCGTGCCCGCGACGTGATGGAACAGGAACGATGAGCCGGCACCCTCATCGAGATCAATGTCGATCCGCTGACCAAACGTCCCTTCGTGCGCATCGGAAGACACGCGCTGCGCGGTGGTCGCGGGACCGAGGTTCAGGTTGTGGCTGGAAAAGCCGGTGTCGTTGCCGAAGTACCCGTCGTTCAGCTCAAAATCGGTCAGCCGTTTGAGTAATTGCAGCGGTAGCTGCCCGGGCGTGGGCGCGACGGTTTCGAGTTGGATGTCTGCGCCGTAGTAATACTTGAGGATATCGACGTAGCTGATGCCCTGTTGGCCCATGAAGTTGGCGCCGTTCTGGCTTTTCGCGCCGCGGTTGGGCCAGTTGGGGTTGGTGGGGGTGCCGATGAAACCAAGCGGGGTGCCCAGGTTGTCTCCGCCGATCACGCCGGTGGGGTAGGTGTGGGTGACCCAGTGCTCGGTGTTGGTCGGGTCGGGGTCCCAGGGGTTGGGCACGGGCGTGGGCCCGGAGGGGATCGCACCGGCGACGTAGAACGAGGCGATCAGGATATCGTTGCCGCTGAAGTTACGGATCGAGAGGATCTCCCCCTCGGTCGCATCGGTCGCATCGAAGTGGACCTGCTGTGCCCAGCCTCGGTTGCTGTGGTAGACCTGGTCCTGCGTGCCGTTCTGGATACTGCCGCCGAGGCGCATCTTGTAGTAGGCGAAGGTCCGAGCGGCGACGGCCTGGGCCTTGAGCGCCTCGAAGCTGGCGGCCCCGTTCTCAGAGAAGACAACGTTGGGGACGTAGTTCGTCTCCGTCGGGACGTGGCCATAGCCCACGACGTTGATCGTCTCGAACTGGTCGAACGCCGCGCGGGCGTCATCCATCCCAAACACGAGCACGATGACCGCCACAGCCGGCCAGCAGGACGCAATCCGCAGTCTGTCAGCAAGACCAACCCATAAGCCCGGCATCAGGAATCCCGATCCTGTCATCGCGTTCTCCAGATCTTGTGCCCCCATGGATGCTCGGCCAGGTCCCCCGGCAGACCCTCCGTCAGCATTATACGGTTGAGCTTATCACAGACTATCCGATTTAACACACTAATTATAGAATCCGATGTGGAAAATACGCCCTCACGCCCTCTATGAGCAATCCGGGCTATCGATAAAAAGCTCACCTCCAATCCCAGCCAATTGTTAAATTGGGGAGATTTCGTACTATTTTATCGCTGCGAGTGCTGAAAATTGGGGATATTTGTGAAGATGCATGGCCAAACCCCTTGCAATCAGGTTGGGATGGGGTTATATAATACTTGTAGTCAGGCTTGACACCGGGAGGTGGGAAAGGCCATCCTCTCGCTGACACTTCAGGCTTTATGCATGAAATGCCTTCATTGGGGCTTTCACGGTTTCACATCACGTTCTTTTAGGAGGAGAGTTATGAAGAAAGCAATTGCAGGACTCGGATGCGCCGCTGTTATGGTGGTGGCCACTGCGGCCCAGGGCGCGTTCATCATTGAGCCCAACGGTAAAGCCGTGGCCAACTACTCTGCGGGCACGACGACCTCAAATTCCACGACCGCTGGTTCTGGCACATTGCTGGCTCCCGGCCTCACGTTCGGCGCGGCATCGGTGTTTGGCGGCGAGCCGTACACCTTCACCTATACCCCGGCTGCGGATATCGACAATACCGCGTTCACTGCCGGTACGGTTCTCAACTCCAATGCCGGCCTGAATGCTTCGGGTATCACTGGGGGTGCTGCCGGCGTTTACAACGTCTACCTCACATATCCCCAGTCAGCCAACAATAGTGGCCAGCCGACCCTCTACGACGTCGATGTTGACGGCATCGCCGGCTCAGAGCTCAGCGGCAGCCGCGACCAAAATATTCTTGACGTCCCCAATGGATTGGGCGTTGGGCTGTGGGAGATCCTCGGGCAGATCACGGTGACCGATGTCAACCAGGCGATCACCTTCACGATCGACACGACTACTGCCGGCTTCGTCGGCGCCCGTACCGCCGGCGTGATGTTCGAGCCGGTCCCCGAACCCGCAACCCTGGGCCTGATGGGGCTGGGTGGTCTGGCGATGTTCAGCCGTAAGCGCCGCTAAGTCCGCGGACAGGGTGAGAAAATTGAATAATCCAACGCCACCCCGACCCAACGGTCAGGGTGGTTTTTTTTTGGTTCCAAGCGGCCTGACGTGAACGGTTGTCGGCGTGTGGCTGGCGGCACGAGGGCGGGGCACATCCCAGCGGGCTTGCTTACGCCGATTATTTCGCAATAATCGGGCGATCACACAAGCAAGGAGTTCGCTCATGTCGAAATGGTCCCCCCGTCACGTTCTGTCGGCGGCCGCCCTCACGCTCGCCGTGGTTTCGCTCGCCGGCTGCGGCATCGCAAGGCCCACATCCGGCTCTCTGGAAAAACGCACAGGCGATGAGATCGTCGTCGCGGGGCAATTCTTCCACACCGGCACGCCCGTGGTCCTCTGGATGGACCCCGGTGGCTACGACGCCTACCGCATCGAGAAACGCTTTGTGCCTTACGACCAATCACTCTGGGAGGTCACCAAGGACGAGGTCGACTCGCCCAACCGCTACAACCTCCGCTACAAGGGCACGCACTTCACCCCCGAACAACTGGACATGATCAAGTCCGGCGGCTGGCCCCTGGACCTGCTGCGGGACACCGTCGACCAGTTCGTCATCCATTACGACGTCTGCGGCACCAGCCGGCGGTGCTTCAACGTCCTGCACGACCACCGCACGCTCAGCGTCCACTTCATGCTCGACATCGACGGCACGATCTACCAGACCCTGGACCTCAAGGAGCGCGCCTGGCACGCTGGTAAATCCAACGACCGGTCCGTCGGCATCGAGATCGCCAACATGGGCGCCTACCCGCCCGACGATATGAAGGTCCTCAGCGAGTGGTACCAAACCCAGGACGACGGAAGCACCCGTCTGACCCTCCCGGAGTCACGCGGTGACGGCGGCGTCAAGCACCCCGAAAAAATCACCGGCCCGGCCCGGCCCTACACCGTCGTTGGCACGATCAACGAGCGGGAGGTTCAGCAATACGACCTCACGCCCCAGCAGTACGACGCCCTGATCAAGCTCACCGCCGCGCTGACCAAGATCTTCCCCAAGATCGACATCGACTACCCGCGCGACGACGAGGGCAACCTGATCCCCGGCACGCTCACCGACGAACAGTTCGCCGAATTCCAGGGCCTGATCGGCCACTACCACATCAAGACAAGCAAGATCGACCCCGGCCCCGCGTTCCAGTGGGACTACCTTATTGAGGAGGTCGAAAAGGAACACCAGGGCTGGCGCTTCTGGCGGCGTTAAGCGGCCAAGTGTTGGCGATTAGACAGACATAGAAAAAGCCTAAGGGTTGTAGTCCTTGGGCTTTTTTGTGGTGTTACTACCCGTTATTTACCAGAGATCCCACGCGTTCGGGTGATCGTTGATATTTAGGGTTCCGTTTTCAACGCGTACTCTGATCGAGGAATTGAATACACCCAGCTGTTCAGGGCCCCAAGGGCCATCAGCCCGTGTAGTGGCGCTGCTGCCCATGAGCAGGCTCGGGAAGTGCATGCCCTCCACATGGCCGTCGGCCCAGAGGATGTTACATTTCTGACCGGTGTGTCGGGCGTTCGGTCCGCCCCAGGATGTTGGGACGCCACCAATAACGCCAGCACCCCGCTGGTGGGTAGCGTGCAGCGGCGTACCCTCTCGGAACCGTTCGTACCATGAATCGGCGGTCAGCAAAGTGTTCGTGGGATCGATGGCCCATTCCAAACGGCTGGATCGATACCACTTTTCTTCGTTCGTATCACCATAAGCGTTACGGCCGGCCAGCGAGTACCAGTTGATGCCGTAGTCGGTGTCTCTCCACCTCTGTTCCCCCGGGTCGGTAAGGTCGGCCTCCAGGATGCTGTAATTGTTAATATTTTCCCCGGAATCGAAGCTCGGGCACTTGTACATCTTCCGCTCGGCGCCGTAGCCTGACACGGCCAGTTGGCCGGTCCAATAAGCGGTAGCGGGAGGCGTGGTCCATACATTGATTACGGTGCCTTCTCTAATCCCATGGCGTACCACGTAATCTTCGTTATCCGTCGCGTACGCCATGATCGCGATGCCGACCTGCCGCTCATTGCTCTTGCAGACCACGTCCCGAGCGGACTCGCGTGCTGCTCCCAAGGCCGGCAACAGGATGCCCACAAGCAGGGCGATGATGGAGATCACCACCAGCAATTCAATGAGCGTGAAGCCAAGGGAGCCGGGAACTCCGGGGGCGGGGGAGCCGGGGATTCCGGGGGTGGATTGAGGCTTGCGTAACATGATCGATCCTCGATGAGGTGACGAGAAGAGGATGAAGCCAGACAAATGACCAAGGTGGCCGGGAAACCTGCGCGGACCGGTACGTCGGTCTTACGCCTGATGCGCTTAGACCGACAAACTACCACCCCGTGAACGACCACCCCAATAATTATATAACACAAAGATCGATTAGCAAGCCATATTAGGACGGGAAAGGGCGATTCTGCCCCGAAAATAAAAAAACACCGCCCGGTGACAGGCGGTGTGGGGAGGGTTTGGAGGAGAGAGAGTATGTCGATTGATCAGTTGCGGGTGTCCCAGACATTGGGGATGCCGTCGGTGACTTCGTCGGTGTCCTTGTCGCCCAATTCTGTATAGGGGTGATACATGTCGGCTACCGACAGGCCATCGACGTGTCCGTCGCCCCAGAGGATGTTCATACTTGTGCCGGGGTGGCGGGCGTGTGGGAAAGTCCACCCGAAATCCAAACCTTTCAGGTGGTAGTAACCACGCTGTTCGTGAGCGGCGTTGTAGATCCCTCTTGTTTCATTCGGGTCGGCAGTCATGTGGAAAGTGTCCACCGTAACGAGTGTCTTGGTCGCGTTCTTCATCTCGCTGACCCGTATGGTAGAACCATAGCGCACGGCCTGTGGGGCCGCATCAAACCACTTCGCGGAGAAAGCGACCACATTAATTCCGAAATCAGAATCGGGCCAATTTTGATCGGAAGGATCATTCATGTCGGCGTCACGGATACTGACGCTGGTTTCCTCGGCCGCAGCAAAACCGGGGTCGACAAACAGTTCTGGTGTGGCACCGTAGCCCCCCGTTGCGAGAAGGCTTGTCCACCACGATTCCACGTTACTTTCGCTTAAGGTATTGCCCCACCGGGCAGGTTTAACTCCAGGTAGCATGGTGCGGAAACGTGGGACAAAGTCTTTATTGTCTGCGGAGTAAGCGGCCAGCGCGATGCCGATTTGTCTTTGCGCACTTAAGCAGCCAGCATTCTGTGCCGACTTTCGTGCCGCGCCCAGCGCCGGCAGGAGGATGCCCACGAGCAGGGCGATGATCGAGATCACCACCAGCAACTCGATGAGTGTGAAGGCGGCGCGTTGGGTTGGCCTTTTGATCTTGCGTTGCATCGGTGTGTCCTTATCTGCGTTTGGCCGTGATCCTCGGTGTGTCACGCCAGGGCTGGGTCCCGAACCGCTTCCTTGCGGGTGGCTTCGCTTGTTCAGTATTTAGAGGCTGTCTCAGATCGATATTTAGATGTATCGAACCTTAACTACGCCAAATTATATAACAGCAGCGGCTGGGTGTCAAGAGAAACGAGGGTGAGGTTAAAAATAAACGATATGAGGCACTAAAAATCGCATTGGACTCAGGACTCAATCTATAATTCCTATGTGCAGCCCCGTCTATTTCGATATAATACGAATCGAGGTCAACGAGGGCCCAGGAGGTGTTGAATGTTCTCATCTCTTTGTTAAAAATACAGTTATGGCGTAACAGGGCCCGCTTTAGTCCTATCACATGGATTTCGGGCAGTTTGGGAGTACCCGGAAGGATGAAACGGGTCTTCGAGAGAGGTCGGAGCCGGGAATGTCATGTGTCAGGGAGTACTGCCGGATCAATAGCCGGGGTGATCCTGCGGTAAGATAGGTGTGGATCAGAAAGGGGGTTTCCATGTCGATCACGGTGACGTGTCAGTGCGGCAAGCAGATGAAGGTGGCGGCCAAGTTCGCGGGGCGGCGTGCCAAGTGCCCGGCGTGCGGCGAGGCGTTCATCATCCCCACCCCGGAAGCGTCCCCGGATGTGCCCCCGGATGTGCCCCCGGAGTTACCCCCTGACTCTCTCATAGAACCCCCTTCTGAATCTCCCCAGGATCAGCACACGCAGGAACCGAGCGACAACCTCGACCTGCTCTACGAGTCGTTGTCCCAGCCCGGCGCGGAGGCGCAGCCGGTCTCTGCGGATACGTGCAACGCCTGCGGCAAGCCGATGCCGGCCGGGGCGGTGCTCTGCACAGCATGCGGGTTCCACAGCATCTCACACACATACCTCAAGGTCGCCAACGCGGCGGATGCTAACGAGAAGGAATCCAAGGCCCCGTTGTTGACGCTGGCGGGCATGGGGATGCGGTGGTGGAAGGTTGCCCTGGTCGTGATCCCTCTCGGCGCTGCCTCGTTCTGGTATTTCACGGGTCCTGCGCGCGATGTGTTGGTGGCCGATGTGCAGACGGTCAATCTGGTCGAGTCGATCCACAAAGGCGAGACCCGCGAGCCGTTCAGCCTGTTCACCCAGCAGGGCGACATGTCGCTTGGTATCAAGGCTCCCAAGAGCAAATCCAACCCCCACCCGTTGATTGGTGGCGATGAGGTCTATTCGCTGGGCGATGATGATGACCTGTTGGTCGTGAAGCCCGATGACGCAGGCGATCACATCATGCTGGAGGTCGGGCTCAAGCAGGGCACGATCCAAAGCATGGAGCGCACCATCCGATACGACAGCGTGATCGACTCGGAAGACTTCAAACTCATCCCCAGCGACGGGGGCCCGCCGCTTGATGCGAGGCTGCTATATAAGCGTTTTGGCAGCGATGCCGAGGTGGACTTAGGCGGTGCGGACACCCGCGACTATCAGGCGCTGTTCCCTTCGGAGCCGACGGTTTTGGATGTGGATAAGGCCAACGGGTCGATCAACGGCCAGGCAACGTGGAGCGGGCCCAACGCCCGGGGGAAGATCAGTTTTTATGCGTCGTATCCCTACGGCGATTACCCCGCGGGCAAGGGGCTGAGCGCTAACGGCAAGATCAAGCTCACCAATCATGCCGGCACGTCGGTCAACATGGCGTACGAGGGCGACACGCTGAACGTCGACTGGGACGCGGACGCCAGCGGCTGGTGGGCCAAGGGCAAGTACAAACACATGTCTCAGCCGTCGCCCTGGTATCGGTACGAGTTCGGGCTGTTGTTCGAGCGGCCCGACGCCGGGGGCGATTACCAGTTGACCTATTGCGACCAGCACGTCGCGACCGTTTCGATTGAGCCCGCTCCGCCGCCGAAGGTGCCGGCCGTGTCGCCGATCAAGCGTGCTCAAGGACAGGGTAAGCCCGCGGTCAATCCCAACAACCCGCTGTCGTATTTCACGATGATTGCGGACGCGAGGCAGCAGGCGAAAGGTATCGTCTCGGCCAACAACCTGCGGCAGATCGGCCTTGGGCTTCAGATCTACCTCGACCAGAACGGCCAGGTCTGGCCCGAACAACTCGACCAGATCAAAACCGTGATGGGCGGGTTCGACCAGGTCATGGTCAACCCCCGCACCGGTGAGAAGGTCGGCTTCATCTACGTCCGGCCCGAGCCCGGGGCCGACCCAGCTACCACGGGCGTGCTCTACGAAGCATTCCAGGGCCAGCCCGACCCCAACGGTGCCGTCCTCTACGCCGACGGGCATATCCAGTAGGGCAGGTACGGTGGGCCGCCGCCCATTTAAAAACCCTCCGCGTGGGAGGGTTTCAAGCCACCGGCCGGACTCGAACCGGCAACCTGCGGTTTACAAAACCGCTGCTCTGCCAATTGAGCTACGGTGGCTAGGAAAATCATGAATCGCAGGAAATGGGGAAAGCAGAAAATAAAGCCTTGATGTAGTTGGCTTCTTGATCTCCGGATAGTTTGCCCGGATTTCCTGTTTTCATCATTTCCTGCGATTCCTGCTTTTCTTAAAGCCAGCAGTGAGATTTGAACTCACGACCTGTTCTTTACGAAAGAACTGCTCTACCACTGAGCTATGCTGGCGTCGGGAAGACATTGTAAGCAAGGTGGGGGGGGAGGACAAAAGCAGGAAATCCTGGAAACCAGAAACTTGGAAACCAGGATGGGGCCTTCCGGTCGCCAGGACACAACCGGCTGCGGCTCCGGATTTCCTGCTTTCTAAATTTCCTGCTTTTTATACAACCCAAACACTACGACCGTCGCGTAGCGGCGCAGCAATGGCAGCTTCAGCAGCCCGCTATCGAGCTTGTGCAGGGCTACGGCCAGGGGCCAGTTGTTCGGGAAGATCGGCCACAGCCGGCTGGTCAGTTGGAACTCCCGACGAACCATGCGGTCGAACGGCCGGGCGAACTCGGCAATCCGGCGGTCATCCATCGGCAACTCGTCCTCGGTCATCTCATGGATCGAGTAGGGGATCAACCGGCGGAGCCGGTCCAGGGCCTTGGAGTTGACGACCGGCTCGGCGAAGACGGCGACGCCGCCGGGGTTCAGCCGGTCGTAGACCTGTTGGCTGAGTTTTTCCATGTCGGGCAGGTGGTGCAGCGCGGCGTAGCCCAGGATCGCGTCAAAGGTCTGCCCGGGGAAGGCGTCGTTGAACTCGCCGGTGACCTGGGTGTGGACCCGGTTGGCGACGGCGTTGACCATGGCACGTCGGTTGACCATGTCGATGGACTTCTGCGAGAGGTCGTAGGCGTGCACGATGGCGCCGTTATGGGCACAGAGGCTGGCGTCGATCCCGTTGCCGGCCGCGATCTCCAGCACCCGCTTGCCCGACAGGGGGGCCAGCAGGTGGTAGAAATATTCTCTGGGGAAGATCGACTTCGCACTCGGGGCGGTGTAGCGTAGCTTGTCGAAATCGGTCAGGGGTCGGACACCCTCAGCGGCTTCCCGGGCGTAGTGCCGATTGAAGTGCTCGGCCTCACGGTCCTGTAGCGAAGCCAGGGGGGTCTTGGGAAACGGGGTTTTAGGCTGGTAGGCCTGGGTCATGGCGGGCGCTCCGGCGCAGTGATAGGGTTTGTATCGGTCGTAACGGTGGGGGCCTTGATCCGCCGATAAGTGGGTTACCGGGCGGATACCGTTGATCACGGGTTTGTGAAGAAAGGGCAGTCGATGCGACAGAGATCTGATAGGAAGGAAGTTCTGCTGGGAGTCGGTTCCGCCGTGGGTGTGGCGGGGATCGTCGCCTTGCTACTGGGCTGCACGCCAACCGAATCGACGGTGGCGCCTGCATCAAAGGAGCATGCTTCACCCATCGAGGCATCGGTGGTTGAGGCCCCAGACACCGGCGAGGCCGTAAATCACCTGTCCAAGGAGTACGTGGTGCTGGATGAAAGACCGGACCGTCTGATCGTGGAATTGCCAAACCGGATGGTCGTGGTGGCGCAGGCGTTGCCGACCGCGCCGGTGGTGACGGCCCAGGCCTGGGTCAAGACCGGTTCGATCTTCGAGCAGGAGCACGTCGGCGCGGGGCTCAGCCATTTCCTCGAGCACCTGCTGGCCGGCGGCTCGACGTCCAACCAGACCGAGCAGGAATCCAACGCCACCCTCGGGCGGATTGGTGCCCAGACCAACGCCGCCACCGGATTGGACAACGTCCGCTACTACGTCCACACCGTCAGCGAACACACAGACGATGCGATCGAGTTGGTGTCCGACTGGATGCAACACGCACTGGTCACCGAGACGGAATACGACCGGGAACGCAGCGTGATCCAGCGTGAGATGGAGATGCGTAACAGTCAGCCGAACGTCATCCTCTGGAAGACCACCCAGCAGGCGCGCTACCTGGTCCACCCCGCGCGCGACCCGATCATCGGGTACCTTGACGACTTCAAATCGATCAGCCGGGACGAGATCTATGATTTCTACAAACGGATGTACGTCCCGAACAACATGGTCTTCGTCGTGGTCGGTGACATCGACAAGCAGCGCGTCGTGGACCGTGTCGCATCGCTATGGTCGAGTGTGCCGGCCGGCCAGCTCCCCGAGGTGAGCCTGCCGATCGAGCCCGCGATCGACGGGCCCCGCAAAGTCACCGAGCACGCGGACATCGAGATCCCTAAGCTCCGGCTCGCCTGGCCCGGCACGAAGCTGAGCGCGGAGGGCGACTACGAGCTGGACGTGCTGGCGATGGTCCTGGGACAGGGCGAATCCAGCCGCCTCAAACGCAAGGTCCGTGATGACCAGCGCCTGGCGACTTCGATCGGTGCCTTCAACTCCAGCTCGGTCTGGACCGAGGGTTACTTCGCCGTGACCGCCGAGCCAACCGATCGGCATGCGTCGCTGGATCAGCTCAAGAACGCGGTGTTGGCCGAGGTCGCCAGGCTGCGAGACGAACCGGTATCCAAGGCTGAACTCGACCGCGCCAAGCGGAAGGTGCTCGCGGACATCGCGCAGAACAACCAGACCGCACAGGAGGTGGCATCGACACTCGCCTGGGAGGTCATCTCACTGGGTGAGCCCGGCTACCTCAAGCGCTACGCCCAGGCGGTCCAGTCGTTGACCGCGGATCAGCTTCAAGAAGTGGCGCAGCGATTCTTGACCGACGACCGCTTGATCACCGTCGAGCTGCTACCCCGGCCCGAGGGTGAAGCCAGTGAGATGGCGCTGACCAAGCGCCAGCCCCCGCCGATCGACCCCGCGACCGTCGAGCACCGGGTTGTGGAACTCGATAACGACGCGCTGATTCGCCGGCTCAACGAGAACCTGGCGTCGTCCCCAGACACCGCGGGCGGGATCGAGGTCGATGCGCCGGTGACGTTCGAGTTGGACAACGGGCTGAAGCTGATCGTTCAGCGTTCGACCGTCGTCCCGGCCGTTGCGATTCAGTTCTTCTGGACCGGGGGCCTGCTGGCCGACGAACCCGGCAAGGAGGGCGTCGCCAACGCCGTGGCCAGCATGCTGACGCGCGGCACCCAGGACCGCACCGCCGATCAGATCGCCGAAGCCGTCGAAGACTTAGGCGCCACCCTCAACGCCACCGCCGGCAACAACACCGCCTACGCTCAGGCTACCGCGCTCCGCGATGACTGGCCCAGGCTGATGGATCTGCTCGGCGAGGTGGTGCTTGAGCCCGCATTCGATGACGAAGAGTGGGACAAGCTGCAACAACGCCTGCTTGCCGCGATCGACCGAGAGGGCGAGACCTGGATCGGCGAGCTCCGCCAGGCGTTTAGAAACGAGTACTTCGGGAACCACCCCTGGGCAACCGTCGCGCTGGGCCGACGCGAGGTGGTCGAAAACCTTAGCACCGATGACCTGAGGAAATACCACCGAGCGCGTCTGGGAGCCTCCCAGGCCGTGCTGTCTGTTGTCGGCGACGTCGACCCCCAGGCCGTTTACGAAGCCGCGCAAGAAGTCTTCGGCCCGTTGCCTGAAAAACCAGGCCGGCCGTTCAAGCCACTCACGCCGGCGGCCCCGGAGTCGAGAATCGTCCAGGTGCTTACCTCCAAATCGGCGACCGCGTGTTATCTGGGGTTCGGCCCCGGTGTCGATCGTGCCGACCCGGACTACCCCGCGCTGAACGTGTTGACCACCGTGATGAGCGACTTCCCCGCCGGCTGGCTCGAACAGGAGCTGCGCGGCCGCGGACCGGGCCTGGTCTACTCCGTCGGGGCGTCCGCCTGGTCCGGGCTCGTTCCCGGCTACACCGCCGTGGTCTTCAACACCTCATCCGAACAGGCGGTCGAAGCGCTCGCACGGACCATGTCCGTCGTCAAGCGCGCCAAGGCCGGCGACTTCAACGACGCCGACATCGACCGCGCAAAGGCCAAGGTGCTGACGCGCGAGTTCTTCGGCAAGCAGAGCCTGCTGGACCGCGCAATGCTCAACGCGCTGGACGAGGTGTACGGCCTGAACGACCCCGGCTCCAAGAAATTCCTCAAAGCCGTCGCCGACGCCGACGCGAAACAGCTCAAACGGATGGCGGATAAATACCTGGACAACCCGGTGATCGTCGTGTTGACGAATACCCATTTAGATCAAGCACAGTTGCAAGCGGCATCCCGTGGCGAAACACCTGCCGTCGACCAAGAGCCCGGCAACACAAACAGTACGCCACCGGAATAAAAATGTCTTTTCAGCTTGTTTAGCCCGGCCGCTTGCGGCCAGCAGGCCTGAATTGCTGCCCACCCCATCACCCCATCGCCGTGGTGATCTTCTCAACCAGCGCTTTAGCCTCATCCTGTTCCAGCTTGCCGGCGGGCCAACCGATACCCAGCCCCGAACCGGGGGATCCCGGGGGCCCGCCCGTGCGAGGCGCATCGTCAGGTTTTGGAATCAGGTGAAAATGTACGTGCATCACGACCTGCCCCGCGGGCTCGCCGTTGTTTTGCAGCACGTTGTAGTCGTTGATGCCGGTCGCCTGGGATACCGCCCGGCCAAGCCTGGGCAGCACCGCCCCGACCGCCGCCGCGTCTTCCTCCGGCAGCTCATCGAGCCGTACCGCGTGATGCTTGGGGATCACCAGCGCGTGTCCCACAGACAACGGCCCCACATCCAGAAACGCCAGCACCCGCTCGTCTTCATACAGCTTGTGACAAGGGATCTGCCCCGCGACGATCTTGCAGAAGATGCAGTTGGGGTCCATCGGATTACCCGGCATGGGAGGAGAGGGTTTCGGTAAACTTCACGGGCGGCTGCTCGACCCTCAGCCCCCGTTTATGCCGGGGGATTGGCCCGTGATGGGCACGAGTCATGATCGTGAACCGTATGCGTATTTTAGCCAAAGCATCACCGGCTTGTGGCTCGCTCCAACTTTACTCAATCACACCGATCGGGTCGTTATAGCCATCGTAGGTCATCATCGCGTTCTTGTCGGCGGTCCCGCCCGTGCCGTCAGTCTCATCGAAGAGGTCGTCCTCTTCGGTAAATTCCCCCGAGATCCGCGTGGAGGTCAGCGGGGTTTTCTGGAACTCGACGTGGATGTCGCCAAAGCCCACCGACCCGAACCACTCACCCTTCGTAGAGCCGTCGTGGATGCTCAGATACGTCGTCGGGTCGCCCAGGGTGGTGACTGGGAGCGAGCCATCCTCACCGAGCCGGTCCGCGATCACGGGTGCCCGGGCGTGCTGTTCGTTACGCCATTCCTCCCGTCGATAACGATCCAGGGTGCTGAGCGTCGTGGCGGTGTTGCTGTCATTGAGCTTGGACATCGCGTAGGAGTAGTTGTCGGTGAAGACCTTCTGCTGGTCCGCCGCAGGGAGGTCCAGGTTGGGCCAGGGCGTCTTGTTATCCGCCGGGCTGATCAACGCCTCAGCATCGGTGTAGTTGCTGTTCAACAGGATCCAGTACCGCGCCTGGACGGTCTGCCCCGGCATGGTGCCGTCGCCGGTGGTGGCGGTGCCCGCTATCGTGAACGCGAACCCGTCGAAGCCCGGGAAGAAACCACGCCGGGTCTCGCTGGCCTGCACCATCCCCTGGACGATGCCCCGCACCTTCGAGCTGTTCTCCGTCTGCTTGGCGTGACGCCTCACCGCCCCGATCGCCGGGAACAGCATCCCGACCAGCAGCCCGATGATCGCGATCACCACCAGCAGTTCGATCAAGGTAAATGCCCGTTGCCTGTTCATATTGACCATCCTTAAGTTAACGCCTCACACCGGGTGGACGGAGTAATCAGCCACGGAAAGGCACAAAAGACGCAAAAAAAGAACGTGCCTGTCGCCTTGCCTCATCATAAGCCGTTAAACAAGACCACCTCGATGTCGCGGGTATTATCTTGTGCATTATGTGCCTTTTCGTGGCTACTTCCATCTGATCTGTCGGTTTGAGCAACTCGCAGGTTGTCACTGCAGCCGCACAAACCCGATCACCCGCGGGCTGTCGGGGTTGATTACGTCCATCGAGCTGCGGTCAAACACCGCGATGAACTGGGCCGTCTCCTGCGGATCGCCGAAGCTCGGGGCTGTGGGACTCACGCCGTCGTACCCCCGGACCACCGCGTAGACCACGAACCGGTCGCTGCGGACGGTGAACGTCTGGCCGAGCATCTGGAACCGCGCCAGCCGCTGCTCGTTGTCATCGCCCAGGGGCACCGCGACACTCCCGACTTCGTCCGGGTCCGGGTACAGGTCGACCTTGTTCGGCAGGTCGGGGTCGTTGTCCCGGCCGTAGCGGTGCATGTTGTACACATTCAATGCAGGCGCTGCGCCGGGCGCAGCGGGGTTAAGGAACGCCAACTCCCCGACACTCCCGATCCCGGGTTTGAAAGCGAGCCCCAATCGCCGATCGATCGCCGAGATCAGGCCGGTGTTGGTGATCTG
>JAJDCV010000372.1 GCA_029260675.1 Phycisphaeraceae bacterium | reverse complement strand
GGTGGCTGGGTTGGATCTGGTCAGACATGCTCAACTCCTGTCGGTGCGGGGTGCTGATTACACTTCGTCGAGGCGAACCGTGGGGCGTTCCATGAGGCGATCCCCCGGCAGAGCCGGGGGCTGAGGGGGGAGCGGTGGGTCCGGCACTCCAAGCAGGAGGGCGGGCGTTGGTTCCGTTGCCCCAATCCCGGGGTCGGGCCGAGTTATGGGCAACCGGGCACGACCATTGCTAAGATCGGCCGTACAATCGGCAGGGTTTACTTAGCTTGACAGAGACAGGGTGAAAAATGACGGGTTTTGTATCACTTATCGGAGCCGGGCCGGGCGATCCGGGGCTGATCACGGCCAAGGGGCTTGATCGGCTGCGTCGTGCGGATGTGGTGGTGTTTGATGCGCTGGCGAACCCGCGGCTGCTGCGTGAGGCGAGGGCGGATGCCCGGCAGATCGACGTGGGCAAGCGGGGGGGCGATCACAAGCTGACGCAGGATGAAACGAATGCGTTGTTGGTCGAGTTGGCGGGTGAGGGGCTTGAGGTGGTGCGGTTGAAGGGGGGGGATCCTTATCTGTTTGGTCGCGGTGCGGAGGAGGCGGCGTACCTGGCTCGGCACGGTGTGAAGTGCGAGATCATCCCCGGGATCACCAGCGGGATCGCTGCGCCGGCTTACGCGGGGATCCCGGTGACGCATCGGAAGGTGGCGAGTACGGTGACGTTTGTGACCGGGCATGAAGACCCGACGAAGCCGGACACGGCGGTGGATTACCAATCGCTCGCCGGGTTGATCGCGGCGGGGGGGACGGCGTGTTTTTACATGGGGATCGGTCAGTTGCCTCGGATCGTTTCGAGCCTGACGGAGCACGAACTGAACGAGTCGACACCGGCGGCGGTGGTGCAGTGGGGGACGCGGACGAAGCAGCGTTCGGTGCGTGGGCCGTTGATTGAGATCGAGCGGCTTATTAAGGAACATGGGATCGGTTCGCCTGCGATCATCCTGGTCGGTGAGGTGGCGGGGATCGAAGAGCCGGGGCTGGACTTTTTCACATCGCGGCCGATGTTTGGTCAGCGTGTGCTGGTGACGCGGTCGCGTCAGCAGGCGTCGGCACTGAGCTTGGGGTTGGAGGCGTTGGGTGCGGAGGTGTATGAAGCGCCGACGATCCAGGTGGTTCCGCCGACGGATTGGGGCGAGGTCGATCGTGCTATTTCAGAGGTCGGCGGTTACGACTGGCTGATCCTGACCAGCGGCAACGGGGTGGAGGCGTTGGCGGATCGTCTTGATGCGCTAGGGTTGGACGCACGGCATCTGGCGGGCGTGAAGATCGCGAGTGTGGGTGAGGCGACGTCCGAGGCGTTGTCGCGTCGATTGGGTGTTCGGCCGGACTTCGTGCCTGAAAGGACGATGGGCGAGGCGTTGGGTCAGGAGATGGTTGCCAAGGAGGAAGTCGGCGGTCGGTCGGTGCTGCTACTTCGTGCGGACATCGCGAGGCCGGCGTTGCCGAGGCTGCTTGGGGAGGCGGGGGCGAAGGTGACGGAGTTGGTGGTGTATCAGACGAAGATCGCGGACGGGTTGCCGGGGGAGGTGCTGGAAGCCTTGAGCGGCGGTGGGAGCGACTGGGTCACGTTTACCAGCTCGGCGACGGCGAGGAACCTGGTCAAGCTGCTGGGTGAGGATCGTGCGCTGCTGGATGGTGTGAAGACGGCGTCGATCGGGCCGGTAACGAGCGAGACGATGGGTGAGTTGGGGCTGAAAATCACAGTTGAGGCCAAGGAATCCAATGTGACGGGGCTGATTGCGACATTGGTTGAGGTGGCCGGTAAGCCTGCGGGGATGAGGCACTGAGAATCAGGCCTGCCTTCTTTTGGGGCCAGGAATCCACACTCAGCTACCCCCGTTTGCTGCGAATGGCGGGCTTGGGTACGCTATTTTGGCCCGTGAGGGGCATTGACGAACAACCCGACACCCACCATTGGAGATATCCATGCTTGAAACCTATGAACAACTCAAGGCTCTGGTCAATTCCGTGGAAGACGATCTGCGCAAGGCGGCCGGGGGCAACAAGGCCGCGGGGACGCGTGTGCGTAAGCTGATGCAGGATGTGAAGAACGCGGCCCAGGCGCTGCGTGTGAAGGTTCTGGAGAACCGGGACGGCGATTAATTGACGCCGATGGCCGGACTTACATGTGACCTGTAAACCTGTGCTCTTGCCGATGATGGGCGCTGGGTGAGACCGGGGCAGGCGTGTGTGCTGCCTGTGAGGTCCTGTCTTGCGTGCACGTCGACCGGACCGCCGTCCTCTGGGGCTCGTTGACATGTGCGCGAGTGCAGCGGCGGTGGTGCGATGTATCTGGCTGGCGCTGTAGGCCGATGATTTCAGGCAGGAAGGATCGTACAGGGCATGGCCCCACAGCTATTGTTTGATATCTCGGATATCGATCTTGGTGGTCTGGCCTACAATGCCGAAGCGATCGAGAAGATCAACCCCCACCGCGGCGCGATGCGTCTGATCGACGGGATTATCTACGCGACCGACGACTTAGCCCACGTGCTGGCGTACCGCGATGTTCGGGATGATGAGTTCTGGGTGGATGGGCACATCCCCGGCCGACCGATCTTCCCCGGGGTGTTGATGGTCGAGGCGGGGGCGCAGCTGGCGAGCTTCATCTGCCTGAGCAAGCAGGACATCCAGTTCATGGGATTCGCCGGGCTGGAAGACGTGAAGTTCCGCGGGCAGGTTGTGCCGGGTGATCGTCTTCACATCCTCTGCGAGCTGCTGGAGCTGCGAAAGCGGCGAAGCACCAGCCGTGTGCAGGGCGTGGTGGATGGTCGGCTGGTCTTCGAGGCGAAGATCATCGGCATGCCGTTGTGATCGCGTTGTGGATACGGGACGCGGCACGGAAAACAATTCGGTGCAAATTTTAAACGGGCAGAAAGACAAGGCCTTCGACGGGTATCGCTTTAACAACGGCAGCGCCACGATAACGTGCTGCGGCAGGAGACACGATGAAGACAGTCAGGTACGGGATCATTGGATGTGGTGCGATCGCGCAGCGTCGGCACATCCCCGAGGCGGCGGCGAACGGTAAGTCAGAGATTGTCGCTATCGCGGACCCGGTCCGTGGACGTGCTAAAGAGACCGCCGGGCCGTTGGGTGCGGTGGCTTACACTGATTACAAGAAGATGCTCAAGGAGCAGGACCTGGACGCGGCGGTGGTCTGTGGGCCGAACAAGCTGCACGCCCCGATGACGGTGGATGCGTTCAAGGCGGGGCTGCACGTCCTGGTCGAGAAGCCGATGGCGACCAGCCGGGCGGAGGGTAAGCGGATGCTCGCCGCGGCGAAGCAGGCGCGCAAGTACCTGATGGTCGGGATGAACCAGCGTCTGATGCCCCTGCACGTCAAGGCCAAAGCGGTGCTCGACTCGGGCCGGCTTGGCAAACCGATCGCTTTTGAGACTTCCTTTAAGCACCCCGGGCCGGACGGCTGGTCGGTGGATGGGCCCAAGAGCTGGTTCTTCAAGAAGGCCCCGGCGGTGATGGGCGTGACCGGCGACCTGGGCGTACACAAGGCGGACCTGATGCGTTGGCTGCTGGGCGAGGAGTTTGTCCTGGCCGGCGGCGTGATCTCGACACTCGACAAACGGACCGAGAAGGGGCGGCTGATCCCGCTGGATGACAACGCCTACATCACGCTGAAGACACGCTCGGGCGTCGTGGGGTCCATGAATATCTCCTGGACGAATTACGGGGGCGAGGACAACGGGACGACGATCTTCTGCTCCGGCGGGGTGCTGAAGGTCGGCAAGCACCCGGACTTCGAGGTGGTGGTTGAGTACCGCAACGGGGAGCGCGAGTTTCACAAGGTCGGTGCTGTCTCTACGAACACCCGGCAGGTAGCCAGCGGGGTGATCGACAGCTTCACCGACTCGGTGCTGCGTCGCCGCAAGCCCCTGATCGACGGGCTGGAGGGCTACCGAGCGATGGACATGATCCTGACGGCGATGGAGGCGGCCAAGGCCGGGCGGTTCAAGAAGATCGCTCACTAGTCCGCTTTATTCGGTGGGCGGGGGGACAGTTGACATCCCGCCAGCCAAAACTAAAGTATCTGGCTCGCCCGGAAGATCTGGGTGGGTCCCCCTTGGGGGTGTAGCTCAATTGGTTAGAGCACCGGACTGTCGATCCGGAGGTTGCGAGTTCGACTCTCGTCACCCTCGCTTACGCGAGACCCCGAAACCACGCCAAACAGGCGTGGTTTTTTTGTGGGTATTTCTCATGTGGGCAGGATGGGTAGAAGGTGGCGATTTGGTATGATCGGCGACTTGATAAAGAGGGGACGGGCATATGATGCGGGCAAGGGCGTGGAACAGTTTAACCTGGGTGGTGTGTGTGGCGGCCTTCCTGTGGCTGGCGCTGGATGGGGCGCTGCACTGGGACGAACCGGCTTACCTTTACGCCGGCGGTTTCCTCTCCTTGTCGCAGATCTTTGAAGGCGATTTTCAACCCTCCGGGATCGCCCACTTTTATCTCACAAGGCCGTTACACATCCTGATGATCCATGGGGTCACGGCGGTGACCGGGCTGGGGGTGGCTGGGCTGGTGGGGGTGGTGGCGGTCTGCACGTCGGCGCTGCTTGGGTTTCTTGTTGTCACGAGGCTGACCCTGGGCGAGCTGATGCCCGGATCGGCCCGGTTGAACACGGCCTGTGCGCTGGGCCTGCTGATCCCGGTCGTGCCTTACCTGGCGTTCAAGACGCTGCCGGAGAACGGGGCGCTGCTGTGCTCGGCGGTGTCGCTGCTGGCGCTGCTGAAGGCGGCGAAGGGTCGTGGGGAAAGCCGGGGGGAAGATCACGGTGAAGATCGGAGGAAAGATCGGGGAAGGGTTGCGGTGTTGAGTTGGGTGTTGCTCGCGATGGCCGGGGTCACGCTGACGCTCTGGCTGAAGGGCCCGATGCTGTTGCTGCTGGGATCGGGGGTGTTGGCGGTGGTGGTTTGTGGGGGGCCGGCGGTTGGGCGCTTGCGGTTGGTTGGGTTTACACTCGCCGCGGTGGTGGCGGGTCTGGGGCTTGCTTATGCGGGTGTTGTGCTGGTCGGGATCGACCCTTCGACCTACACGGGGGGGGTCTCGCGTGTGAGCGGGGAATACGAGCCGATCACGGCGCGGATCCTGAATAGCGGCGTCGAGCCGGGGGTGTTCCTGATTGCGCTGCCATTGGCGTTGCTGTCACCGAGAAAGCGGGAGGTCGCGGTGATGGCGGGGTGGTTCCTGATCGCTGCGGTCCCCCTGGCGCTGTTGTTCCCGAGCATGGAGGCGCGGTACCAGTCGCCTAACGTCCCGGCCCTGATCGGTTTGACGGCGTTGGCGCTGGATGGGATCGGGCCCTGGCTGGCGGGGCTTTGGCGGAATCGCAAAGCGGTGGTCGTGTTGGGGCTATCGATGGTGACCGTGGCGGTTGTGTTCAGTCACACGTTGGCTATATCCGTGATGCAGCACGAGGTCGAGATGGATGAGATCCACAGCACGCTCCGCCAGCTGGACGAGACGTATGGCCGAGACAAGTACGCCGTGCTGACCGCCTGGCCTTACACGGACTTTCACTACCTGCGGTTTGTTTACCCCGACCTGCCGGTCTACTCCGTACACAACGTCGGGGCGATCGACGGCGTTCGGCTGTCGCATGAACTGATGCGCACTTCACAGGAGCGTTACTACCCGCAGCGGCTGGTGCTGAACCCTACGCAGATGGATCGGCTGGGGGGCAGGGCGCCGGTGCTGTTTGGCTTCCGTGAGAACTTCGCGGTCGCCAACCTGCGTGGGATCTTCTCATACGTCCCCGGTGACATCCTGGAAACGGCGCTGCGGGAGCTGTCGCTGTACGACCACTTGGCCACGAGCTGGCTGTGGGACCACCCGGGGTATGAGTTGGACGAAATGGTATGTGTGGGGCATTACACAGCGTATGAGGTCAGGCCCGCCGGTTCCGGGGCGAGCGACCCACCCCCGGTCACGGAAATCCTCGAATAGCCCAAGCTCTTGTAGGCAAGAGGTGCTCTTTTATGCGCCTTGAACAAAATAACATTTAGCCTAAATTTTATCATACAGCGGTATTAACGCCTGTGTCGTGAGGGGGAGGAGGGCATGGCACCCCCCAAAATAAAATTTAGGCTAAATATTATTTTGAGGAGGAGTCGGGCGCGCGTGGATGGGCGGAGCGGGTCATTTGTGCGGGTCGGCGGCGGCGTTGCCCGGGGGGCTTGGTCGGGGTATCCTATGGGGCTACGCATGACCGCTTGGCCTCGCCTGTTGGCGTGGGTCCGGCGTCCCGGCTGCGTCGGCCAGGGCCACCGAGTGGTAAGGAGACGCGATTACGATGAGCGATTCAAGCGATTCATTTGACAATGCCAACCTGTACGAGGGCCTGTTCCTGATGAGCCAGTCGGCGGTCGGGGGCGGTGTCGGTGCGGCACTGGACCACATCCGCGAGACACTCGGCCGGATCGACGCCGAGGTCATCACGCTACGCAAGTGGGACGAGCGCAAGCTCGCCTACTCGATCAAGAGCCAGAAGCGGGGTCTCTACCTGCTGTCGATGTTTCGCGCCGACGGGACGAAGCTGGCAGAGGTCGAGAACGTGTGCAACCTGTCCGAGCTGGTGCAGCGTGTGATGATCACGCGGTGCGACCACATGGGCCAGGTCGAATACGACGCGGAGATCGAAGAGGCCAAGACCGGCGAGGCCGAGCAGAAGCTTCGTGAAGAGAAGGAGGATCAGGCTGAAGCAGCCAAAGCTAAGC
>JAJDCV010000371.1 GCA_029260675.1 Phycisphaeraceae bacterium | reverse complement strand
CATCGGCCTCGCGGACCTCAACGCGATACTCGGCAACTGGAACGCAGGCACCCCGCCGCCCGCAGAAGTTCTGGCGTCGGTCCCCGAGCCTGGGGCATGGGCGCTGATGGTGATCGGTTTGGGGGTTTGGGGGGTTTCTGGCAGGCGGGCGGCGGCTTGCTGACGGTCTGGGGTCGTGGCGTCATATCTTGATTGGACGGGGCACAGCACCGGTTTCCAAGCGGATATTTTCAGACAATTGAGTCTGAATAGTATTGGCTTTTCACGCTGCGGGGGCTATATTGACACTTCGGCATCACCTCTTATTGGCCGGTGAGATCAGGTTGATTGGGGAGTGTTCAAGAAGAATCTAATTTGTCAGCGGTAGTAGGTCGTGTTTGGAAACATGTCTCGTAACGCGCGGCGGGTGTTGGGTACAGGGGGCCGCAAGACGGATCAGTAACAATCTACTTTCAGAGGGAGGTTCGGGATGTTCGGATTCAATAATGCGGTCGTGGGTGGTTCGTGCGCCTTGTTTCTTTTCGGTGCTATGTATTTGGCGCCCCGTGCCGACGCGGCGGTAGTTGCCGCAGGCTGGAGCGGCGGCGGCGACGGCATCAACTACAACGACCCGTTGAACTGGGACATCGGCGTCGTGCCGATCGACAACATCTCGGATACCTACGTCGTCACCATCCCCGCGAGCCAGGCGGTGAATTTCAACGTCCCGACGGTAGGCAACAGCGTGTTTCAGTTTTCCCTGGGATCGGGCGCTACCCTGACAATGGACCCGGGGCGCGACCTGACGGTGACCGACTCGGCCGACATCGCCGGGCTGGTCAATTCAGTCAACGGCACGTTTACGGCGAATGCGATCGCGTCGCAATTCACCGGCAACGCGCCGCGCGTGTGGGCGTCCGGGGGCGGGGCCGTCACCATCAACGCGGCGTCCTTCGTCAACACCGCCCACAGCGGCGACCTGATCGTCGCGGACGACCCCGGCTCGGTGGTCGACCTCTCGGGTGTGCTGAGCATCAACAACGACAAGGACTTCGGGGGCTCGCCGATCACCACGATCGCCGGCCGCAACGGCGGGCTGGTCAACCTCTCGAACCTGACCAGCGTCGTGGGCGCCCGCAACGGCGACTCGCTGCGCTTCGAGGTCAACGGCGGCGGCGTGATGAACCTCACCAACCTGACGACGATCTCCGGCAGCCGAAACGTCCGGTTCACCTCCGACGGCTCGCCGTTGAGCCTGCCTTCGCTGCAGACTATTAACGGTGGCGTGCTGTTCGAACTGGCAAACGGCACCGCGTTCAACCTGCCTTCACTGACCAGCATCGACGGCGCGGGCAGCGGGATCACCACCGTCCTGGCGCCGCCCACCAGCGGGTCACTGACCGCCGCCGCGCTCACCTCCCTTCGCCGCACCACCCTCACGCTCGAAGCCGGGCAGACACTGACCACCGGTGCGCTCGGCGACATCGACGGCTCCCGCCTGCTGATCAGCGGCGGGCAGGTGTTCAACAGCGTCTCCGCGACCACTTATGACTCGACGGATTTCTTCGGCTCCGGCGACTTCTTCACCGCGACCGACCCCGGCACCGTCCTGAACCTTTCCAGCCTCAACAGCCTGAACTTCGACCAGGACTTTGGCGGCTCGCCGCTGTATACCATCGCCGCACGCGATGGCGGAGCGGTCGATCTCTCCCAGGTGACCAACGTCGTTGGCGGACGAAACGGCGATTCGCTTCAGTTCAGCGTGACCAACGGCGGGTCGATCAACCTGACCAATCTCTCGTCGATCACCGGCAACCGCAACGTCCGGTTCACCTCTGACGGCACGGCCTTGGCGCTGCCGAGCCTCTCGACGATCACCGGTGGGGTCGTCTTCGAGCTGGCCACGAGCCAAGTGTTGAATCTCCCGGCGTTGACCAGCTTCGACGGCACCGGCAGCGGATTCAACGCCACCTTCATAGCACCGCCCAGCGGGTCTATCTCCGCGAACGCCCTCCTGCAGATGGACGATGTCGACGTCAGCGCCGGCGTCGGCGGGACCGTCAACCTCACCGCACTGGGTAGCTACACACGCGGCACACTGACCTACGGCGGGGGACAGACGCTCAACGTCGGCGCGCTCAACGACGTTGACGGGTCACGTTTCCTGATTAGCGGCGGGCAGACCTTTGCCAGCGTCGCCGCCACAACCTACGACACACTCGACTTCTTCGGCGGCGGAGACATCTTCTCCGCAACCGGCGCGCTGACCTCGCTGAACCTCTCGACCCTGACCAGCCTGAACTTCGACCAGGACTTCGGTGGCTCGCCGATCTACGCTATCGCCGCAAGGGACAGCGGGGCGGTCGATCTCTCCGGCGTGACCAACGTCGTTGGCGGACGCAACGGGGATTCCCTGCGCTTCGAGGTCGGCACCGGCGGCTCGATCGACTTAAGCATCCTCCAGTCGATCACCGGCAACCGAAACGTCCGGTTCACTTCCGACGGCACGGCCCTTCCGCTGCCCAGCCTCTCGACGATCGATGCTGGGGTGGTCTTCGAACTCGCCACGGGCCAGGCACTGAACCTACCGGCGCTGACCAGCTTCGACGGGACCGGCAGCGGCTTCAATGCTACCTTCATCGCACCAGCGAGCGGGTCCATTTCCGCCAATGCTCTGCTTCAGATGGACGATGTCGATGTCAGCATCGGCGTCGGCGGGACGGTCAACCTCACCGCCCTGAACAGCTTCACCCGCGGCACAATGACCTATGGCGCGGGACAGACGCTCAACGTTGGCGCACTCAACGACGTCGATGGGTCACGGTTCCTGGTCAGCGGCGGGCAGACCTTCGCCGGCGTCGCCGCTACGACCTACAGCTCGCTTTCGTTCTTCGGCGGCGGCGACTTCTTCAGCGCCACCGACGCCGGAACGTTGTTAGACCTTTCCAGCCTCACCAGCCTGAACTTCGATCAGGACCACGGCGGCTCGCCGATCTACGCCATCGCCGCGCGTAACGGCGGGACGATCGACCTCTCCGGCTTGACCAACGTCGTCGGCGCCCGTGTCGGCGATTCCCTGCGCTTCGAGGTCGGCACCGGCGGCTCGATCGATTTAAGCGGCCTCCAGTCGATCACCGGCAACCGCAACGTCCGGTTCACCTCCGATGGCACGGCCTTGAACCTGCCGGCCCTGCAGACGATCGACGGCGCGGTCATCTTCGAGTTAGCTGCCAGCCAGGCCCTGGACCTGCCGGCGCTGACCAGCTTCGACGGCACCGGCAGCAGTTTCGAAGCCACCTTCATCGCACCGGCGGGCGGGTCTATTTCCGCCAATGCCCTGCTTCAGATGGATGACGTTGATGTCAGCATAGGCGTCGGCGGGACGGTCAACCTGCCCGCCATGGGCAGCTACACGCGCGGCACACTGACCTATGGCGCGGGACAGACGCTCAACGTTGGCGCGCTTAACGACGTCGACGGCTCGCGGCTGCATATCAGCGACGGCAAGGCCCTAGCCGTCAACGCCACCAGCTACAATTCCCTGGACCACTTCGGCGGCGGCGACGTCTTCTCCGCCACCGGTTCGGGCACCGTGCTAGATCTTTCGACGATCACCACGATCGACTTCAACCAGGACTTCGGCGGCTCGCCGATCTACACCATCGCCGCCCGTGACAGCGGGGCGCTTGACCTCTCGGGGCTGGTGTCGGTCATCGGCGCACGTGTCGGCGACTTCCTCGAGTTCACCGCCCAGACCAACGGCACACTCGACCTGACCGCACTGACCACCGAAACGCAAAACACACGCTTCACCGCCAACACCGGCGGTACGATCAACTTCGGTACGCTCAATAACATCGACGCCAACCTCTCCGCGACCGACCTGAATAGCGCACTTGACGTCGCGGGCTCGCTGAAGCTCGGGCCCAATTCCACCCTGTCCGTGACCAACAGTGCCGAGCTTCACATCGGCGACGACTACAGCTTCGAGCAGATCCTTGAGGCGAACGTCAACCTCGATGCCGGCGTCGTCCGGATGGACGGGGTGGGGGGCCAGCTCATGGAGGTCGGCGGGGAGGACCTGGGGGTCGGCGGCTTTACAGCCGGGAACTTTGGGATCGGCCAGCTCTTGATCGGGCAGACGACCCAGCGGACCAGCGTCGACCTGATCGACGCGATCGACAACGGCAACCGTGGCGTGGCCGGGACCGAGTCGCTGTACCTCTACGGACTGGGCGGGCCCGACGGCCTTCGTATCCTCAACAACTCGGCGCTGGTCCTCAACGGGATCAACGTCTACGCCTTCGACGCCCTGTCGGTCCAGATGGTTCACCTGAACAACCTGTTCGGCCCGGGTGACCTGCGTCTCCCGTTCGATGACGGGTTCCTGCAGCTGGTCCCGTTGGATTTCCAGTGGGGCAACAACCTCGGCGGCGACTTCAACATCCAGGGCAACTGGAGCGACAACCTCGTCCCGCTTGGCTCGGACTCGGGGATCTGGAATCTCGGCAGCGTCGGCGGGTACACGGTCCAGTTCGGGACCAACGTCGTCACCGACAGCGCGATCATTAAGACCGACACCGTGACCTATGACCTCGGCGGGTTCACCTATACCAACGCCGCGCTGAACGCCACGACCGCGGTCGTCGTCGGGCAGGATCCGACAGACAACGCCAACCTCACCGTGATCAACGGCACGCTCGCCGGGCCCAGCGCCCGGGTAGCCTCCACCGCCGGTTCCACGGGGTTGCTCACCGTCGGCAGCGGCGGTGTATTGAGTATCGACACCTTGTCGTTTGGGCTTGGGGCCGGCACGGTTGATGTTGCGACCGGTGGCACGGCGATCATCCAGACCCTCGACGTCGGGACTAACGGGGATTTCAACGTCACCGACGGCGTGGCGCTGGTTGGCACGGGCTCGGCCGTGGGCCTGCCTGCCGGGAGCTACACCCAGACCGACGGCACACTGGTAGTTGCTTTTGACAGTGTCCCCGTAGCCCCCGACCCGTCCGTCATCGCCGTGGGCATCGCCGACCTCGGCGGGACGCTCTCGCTGTTACTGGATGCCGGGTTCGTGCTCTCCGAAGGCGACAGCTTCCAGATCCTTTCCGCCGCCAGCATCGTCGGCTCGTTCGACTCCGTTTTGCTGCCGGTGGCCCCGGGCCTGGGGCTGGGCGTCCAGTACGGGCTTGACAACGTCACCGTCGTCGCCGGGCTCATCGGCGACCTGGACCTCGACGGCTTCGTCGGTATCAGCGACCTGAACATCATCCTTGGCAACTGGAACCAGCCCGTGGCCGCCGACGACTGGCTGCTGGGCGATCCGTCAGGCGACGGGTTCGTTGGGATCGACGACCTGAACACGATCCTGGGCAACTGGAACGCCGGCACCCCGCCCCCAGCCGAAGCCCTCGCCCTGGTCCCCGAGCCCGGGACGCTGGGTCTGCTGCTGATCGGTGCGGTTGCACTGGCCGGGCGGGCGCGGCGGTAGGGCCCGTGGCCGAGAAGTTGTGGGGGTTGTTCCACCGGCCTGCCGGGGTAGGCCCGGATCAGCTATATCTTGACAGGGCGGGGGGTTTATATACACTTATGGATTCACCGTCGGCATGGTGTCGGCGGGGATTCTGTGGTTTGTGTAGCCTGAGGCAGTAACGGATGCGGCAGGAACAGGCAAAGGCTGGCACGGGAGCGGCGGTCAAGTGATGGGCTGGGCCCATCAGCACCGTGGCGACGGT
>JAJDCV010000370.1 GCA_029260675.1 Phycisphaeraceae bacterium | reverse complement strand
CGGCACAACGAAGTGCAGTCGGAAGAAAAATTAGTGCCCTACGGCGTGGTCGGGGGGGCGGACGAGCTGGTGAAGGTCAACGTCCGGGACAAGGACTACACCCCCCAGGAGATCAGCGCGATGATCCTGGGCGACCTCAAGAAGACCGCGGAGGACTACCTCGGCGAGACGGTCGATCGGGCGGTGATCACCGTCCCGGCGTACTTCAACGACTCGCAGCGGACCGCGACCAAGGAGGCCGGTGAGATCGCCGGGCTCAAGGTCGATCGCATCATCAACGAGCCGACGGCCGCGGCCCTGGCGTATGGGATGGACAAGAAAGCCAACGAAAAAATCGTTGTCTTCGACTTAGGCGGCGGCACGTTCGACGTCTCGATCCTCGACATCGGTGAGGGCGTGTTCGAGGTGTTGTCGTCCAACGGCGACGGGCACCTCGGCGGTGACGACTGGGACCAGTGCCTGATCGACTACCTCGCCGACGAATTCAAGAAGATCGAAGGCATCGACCTTCGGCAGGACGCGATGGCGCTGCAACGCCTCAAGGAGGCCGCCGAGAAGGCCAAGCAGGAGCTCAGCAGCGCCCAGGAAACGACGGTGAACCTCCCGTTTATTACCGCCACACAGGAAGGCCCCAAGCACCTTCAGATCACCATCACCCGTGCGAAGTTCGAGCAGGTCAGCAGTGACCTGTTCGACCGGATCTCCGGCCCGGTGAAGCAGGCGCTCAAGGACGCCAAGCTCTCCGCCTCCGATATCAAGGAGGTCGTCCTGGTCGGCGGGTCGACCCCCATGCCCAAGGTGCAGGAGATCGCCAAGGAGGTCTTCGGCAAGGACCCCAACAAGAGCATCAATCCCGACGAAGTTGTGGCGATCGGCGCCGCGATCCAGGGTGCTGTCTTGCAGGGCGACGTCAAGGACATCCTGCTGCTGGACGTGACCCCGCTTTCGCTGGGCATCGAGACGATGGGCGGGGTCAACACCAAGCTCATCGAGAAGAACACCACGATCCCGACGAGCAAGAAGGAGACCTTCTCCACCGCCAGCGACAACCAGACCGAAGTCACGATCCACGTCCTCCAAGGCGAGCGCGAGTTTGCCTCGGACAACCGGACGCTGGGGCGGTTTAACCTGGCGGACATCCCTCCGGCGCCGCGGGGGATGCCACAGATCGAGGTCGAGTTCAACATCGACGCCAACGGGATCATCAGCGTGACCGCGACCGACAAGGCGACCGGCAAGAGCCAGAACATCGAGATCAAGGGCTCGTCCGGCCTGTCGGACACCGAGATCGACCAGATGAAGAAGGACGCCGAGGCCCACATTGACGACGACCGCAAGCGACGCGAGCTGGTCGATGCCCGGAACACCGCCGACAACGCGGTGTATCAGACCCGCAAGCAGCTCGAGGAGCACGGCGACAAGGTCAGCTCGGAGATCCGAGGCAATATCGAGTCTGCGGTCAGCAGCCTGGAAGACAAGCTCAAGGCCGACGACGCCGCGGCGATCACCGCGGCGCTGGAAGAGCTGAACAAGCAGGCCCAGGAGCTGGGCAAGGCGGTCTATGAGGCGGCGGCCGCCGAATCGGGTCAGGCCCAGGAAGCGGCGGGTGGACCGGACGCGGCGGACGCCGGATCAGGCTCGGCGAACGACGACGTGATCGACGCCGAGTATGAGGTCAAGGAATAGACCCACAAATTATCTTTCCCCAAGATGGGTAAACCCCGCGGGCCAGTACCGCGGGGTTTTTTGTGGGTTTGCAAGCAACAGCGCGATCAGCCGTCAGTTGTCTATGTACGAATGGATGTGTTGAGAACCCGTCGGATTTCATGCCGGCTTATATGGATCGTGATAAAGACGTGCGCCCATTACGGGCCAATCCCCCGGCAAAGCCGGGGATGAGGGTCAAGCGGCCGCTCGTGAAATGTGTAGAAATCGTATTACCCTGTCGCACCGAACCATTGCACAGCCAGACTCGGCACTCGATCGTTTAAGAGGCCCGACATGTGTGACAGCGTTTCGTCGGTGAGCGCCGACACATACGGCTCGAGGGGATGCCGGGCGATTGTATAGAGTTGGACGAGCTCGATCCTGCAGCCCGCGCCGATCAATTCGGCGATCCGGTCGGTGTAGGCATCAAACTCGTCGTCGGGGACGGGCACGCCGTGCAGGTTGGCAAACATCGATTGGATCACGATCGGTCGGTGTTTACCGCAAGCCAGGATGTTGTCGAGGATCGTTTTTAATGGCACGGCCGACCGGTCAATCTTCTTGTAGTAGCTGTCGGTGCCCGCATCCAGTTTCGCCCAGACCTGGCCTTGGTTGCGGTCCAAGATCTGAAGCGCGGATTCGACGTATGGGCGGTTAAGCTGGGTGGCGTTGGTGATCAGCACGATCTTGATGCCGTGAAGCCCGAAGGCGTTTTTTAATTCCACAGCGATCTGGACGGCTTGTGGGAAGCTCTTCGCGGTGGTCGGTTCACCATCGCCTGAGAACGCGACGTCGTTGATGCGTTTAAGTGCCGGGTCGATGCCGGCGAACCGCTTGTGTGTCCATAGCTCGCCGGTCGTGGCGGCGTCGAGTATGGCGTGTAGCTCGTTGCGTAACCGGTCGAGGTCGACCGGTGTCGGCGTGGGGTTGATCTTCTTGTCGACCTGGCAGTACACGCAGTCGAAGTTACAGATCGTGTCCGGGTTGAGGTTGATCCCGATCGACAGGCCTTGGCTGCGTCGGCTGACCACGGGGTACACGTACGCGAACGACTCCCACCGCCGGGTGTGATCGGCGAAGGCGCTGCCGGGTGGGAGGCCTTGATTTGTCTTTGTCGGGTGGGATTGCTGGTCCATACGCCTACCTGCCTTGGTTCCGTCTGTCTGATCTATCATAGCGGGCCGGGGGTGGGCGGTGACAGTCGCATGGTGGGGTGTTGAAGCTGGGTGGTGGCATCTGCGTATCTACTGCGGCCGTAACGAGCCGCCAGCAGGATCAACGTGGGCGGTTTTTCGGGGAGTTCGCCGGGTGGTCGCGGCGGCTAAACCGGGATCGGGTAAAGTTGAATATTGATACGCTCCGGCGGTGCGCAAAAAAATCCGGACGCCGTGGGAGCGGCGTCCGGTTTCAGTGTTTGACAACACGAGCGGTTGTCATGGCGTATCCGAGACCGTTACAACTCGTTTACGCCAAACAGTACAAGGTATTCAGGTCAGCGCCGACGCCTAAGCATCGCGACGCCGCCCAGGCCCAGCAGGGCCAGTGTGGCCGGTTCAGGTACGGCGCTGGCGGCCGGAGGTGTCCCGGCGTTCCAGTTGCCCAGGACCTGGTTCAGGTCGTCGATCCCGACGAACCCGTCACCGGAAGGGTCGGCCAAGGGGTCGCCCGGGGGCACGGTCAGGTTCCAGTTGCCCAGGACGATGTTCAGGTCGTCGATGCCGACGAACCCGTCGGAGTTGAGGTCGCCGACGATGGGGTTCACCGCGGCGATGATCTCCAGGACGATGTTGTCGAAGGTGACGCCGCCGCTGGAGCTCACACCCGAGGGGCTGCCGAAGCGGAGCTGGTTGAAACCATCAACCGTGGCCGGCATATCGATATGTTCGGCCGAGAAGTCAAAGGTGCCGTCCTGATCGACATCGATTTCGTAGAGGACCGCTTCAGGCTTGATGGTGGCACGGTACGTGTACCACTTGGCACCCGAGAAGATGTTAACAGGAGCATCGACTTCAACTTCCCAAGGGTCAATAACACCGTTTCCATTATTATCAAAGTCTAAAATGATCGTATCGCCGTTCACGTCTCTATCCACAACGCCCATGTCGAAGCCCTGCCAGTTGGGGTTCGGCGTGCCGTTGATCGATTGGAACAGAGTCCCACGGAAGGAGTGGTGCGCCCCAAAAGGGTTGTTCCACATGCCTAGTTCGACGATGTTGGCCGGCGCGGTGGAGCGCAGACCCACGCCCATCCGCTTGTTCTCGTTGCTCTCCGGGAAGAAGGGGTCGATTGAGAGGTCGTTGTCGTAGATATCGACGGTGAGTTGGATCCATTCGTCGTTGGTCGCGAAGATCGGCGAGGCCAGGTCGAGTGTGTTGATGCTGCCGCCGGGGTGGAACGCGAAGTTCCCGATGCCTGTGACTTCTGGGACCAGGTCAAAGTCATCGTCGATTTCATTGGCGAGCACGCCGTCGAACCCGGCCCAGACGGCGGACATGGCCGCGGTGTTGGCATAGCTCTCGAAGTCTTCGTTGACGATGACGCCAATGACCGCAAACGACGGGCTGGCTATGCCCAGCAGAGCTGCGCATCCAAGTCCAAGTGCAAACTTTCGCATGGTCAGAATCCTCCCTTACAAGATGGGTGTGTTGTGAAGCTGGAAAAAGTTCCGTCTGCCCCTGCGTCCGGCAGTTACATTGTGCCGACATGACGCAACCTGATTATATAACAAAGGGTTCGGTTGTCAATGATTTGTCTTGGGATTCAAAAAAACTCGATATTTCGGCTTTTCTACTGCGGATTGGGAGATATGGGGTATTGCGATGTCAGATCAATCGATCTGTCACGTGCGATGACTGGACGTTTGAATGATCGTAAGAATATATATATAAAGATATTACGAGTAAAATAAATTAGCGGCCTCAAATTACATAATTTACGTGTAAATGTGGTACATCAGCTCCTACAAGTCTCTGTGAGGCCCCGGAGGCTTACCGAATCATGCTGGACCCGGTTCTGATGGCATGACAGCCGTGTGACTGTCCGTGGCCTGGGGATTCAACCGATGTTGGCTTGCATGGATAGCCCCGGTAAGGACGACGTCCTGGTGCCAGGAAAGCCGGATCGGTGGGGTTCGATCCCGCAGGCCGATGTCCGGCATCTATTGAAGATGACGGATTGCACGGGGATGTTTCAGCACGCGCTGTATTCGGTTCCGGACCCCCGGCACGGGTACTGCATTGATGACAATGCCCGGGCCCTGATCGCGGCTCTGCTTCTTGGCCGTTTAACTGGGCAAGAATCTTCGGGCGTGCCGCTTCACCGCTACCTGATGTTTCTGCTCTACGCCTACAACGAATCAACCGGCACGTTCCGCAACTTCATGTCGTACGACCGGCGTTGGTTGGAGGCGGTCGGGAGCCCGGACAGCCAGGGCAGAGCGATCTGGGCGCTGGGTTTTGCGGTGTCCCACGCGCCGGATGAAGACATCCGTGATCTTGCGTGCGAGTTGTTCCATAAGGCCCTGCCGGGGGTCAGCGGGTTTTGCGATCTGCGGTCCAGGGCGTTCGCCGTCCTGGGGCTGGAACACTACCTCAAGCGATACCCCGACCACCATCCGGATAGTCCCTCGGACAGTCCCCGGGCGGACGCCCTGCGCGACCGCTATACCTCGGAGCTGTTTTCGGCGTTCACGGAACACGCTTCGGACGATTGGCCCTGGTGCGAAGATCTGGTGATATACGACAACGCCAAGCTCTGCCACGCGCTGCTGGTCGGGGGCAGGTCGATGGGGCGTGATGACATGGTTGAGCAGGGGCTTAGATCGCTGGGCTGGCTGCTGGACGTGCAGCGGGCACCGGGGGGGCACCTGAGTATCATCGGCAACGCCGGCTGGCTGCCGCGCGGTGGGGAGAAGGCCGGCTTCGATCAGCAGCCGTTGGAAGCCCACGCGCTGGTCCACGCCTGCCTGACCGCGGCAACGGTTAGTGGTGATCCCAAGTGGGCCAACGAGGCGTGGCGTTGCTTCCAGTGGTTCACCGGCGGCAACGATCTGGGGGCGGTGCTGTATGCACCTCAGACCGGCGGCTGTATGGACGGGCTGGAGCGTGACGGGGTCAACCGCAATCAGGGGGCTGAATCGACGCTGGCTTATCTCTTGAGCGTGTTGGAGTTGCACACCTACCGCGCGTCGATGGCCTGAAGGTGTCCGCCGGGCATTGGGAACCCTCCCAGTTGTCACAAGCGGCAGGGTTTCACAGGCAGGCCGCCTGATTTCACAACGTGGTGTGAGTCCGCGGCGGGTTATATCCGACGATTGATCACAAGGGCCGTTATGGGACGGGCCCCTCGTGGCACGGCGGGTGTTTAAGTCTGCCGGTCGAGCCGACGATGACGATCAAACGGGTTGTACTGTTTGCACGGGTTCCGTGCCGAGCCCTGAGACTCTCGGGAGTTGACGACCATGTGGTTTCTTCCAAACGCCAAGCCAAGCGATTCGGTAGTGGAGCACGACGCCAAGACTGACGCCAAGCCTCAAGCCGCCGTGCCACTCGGTGCCGGGGTGATTGAGCAGGCGGACACCAAGCCGGTCGTCGCCCCGCTCCGCACGGAGTACGACGAGTCGCAGGCGTTTTATGTCCTGCTGATCTTCTTCGCCGCGATCGCGTTGCGTGTGATGCTGTTTGCTGTGGGCCCCTACGGTGGCAATGAACGCGCGATGTACCCCGACTCGTACCGCTACGTCGAGTTGGGCGAGACGCTGGTGGACCGGGGCGAGTATGGTCGCAGCGGCCCGGAGACCGGTGTGGTGCACGAGCCGTTGCATCAGTTGCGTATGGAGTTTGGTCAGGTTGAGCCGGTGGGTAACGACGGGCTGCGGCCGGAGATCATGCGTACGCCCGGGTACCCGGCGTTGCTGGGAGCGACCGCGTGGCTTGGGCTTGGGATCAATGGGCTTCTGCTGCTGCAGTGCCTGTTCGGCGCGGTTTCGGTCGCGTTGGTTTATGGGATTGGCAGGGCCCTGCTGAAACGGCCCGGGCCGGCGCTGTTCGCGGCGGCGGTTGTTGCGTTGCACCCGGCTGATATCACGGCGCCGACGGCGGTGCTGACCGAGACGTGCTTCACGCTGCTGATCCTGCTTGGGCTGTGGTCGGTCGCCGACCGTGAGACACGGGGGATCGGTTCCACGACGTTCGGCGGGCTGATGATAGGCCTGAGCGTGCTGGTCCGGCCGGTGTCGATCCTGTTGGGGCCCGCGGTAGCGCTTTGGATGGTGGTGACCGACTTCCGGATCAAGACTTTTGTCCTGGCGACGCTGATGGTTGCCCTGTCGGTGGCGCCGGGGGCCGCGTGGATGTCACGTAACCAGGCGGTGGGGTTCGGCTACCGGCTCAGCAGCATCCCGTATATCAACACCTATTTCTACGGCAACGCCTACAT
>JAJDCV010000369.1 GCA_029260675.1 Phycisphaeraceae bacterium | reverse complement strand
ACCCCTTTTCTTTTCCTTTTCTGGCGCGTCCATGCCCAGCAGCGTTTCCACGTCCAACACTTCCTCCGAATTTAGCAGGTCCGTATTCGGCTTATCCAGGTCCAGCGTGTCTGGGTCTACAATCTTAACGCCTGCACGAATCATGCGTTCGATGACAACCTTTGCTAACGCATCATCTTCAATTATTACAGCTGCATCATATTTAGTATTGTGTATCAATAATCCCTCACTGATGTTCGAGGAATCATCGTCACGCATATCAACTAATACATAGTCGGCTGAATCACTTCCCCAGAAGTCCTCGAATTCGTTTAAGCGATCGTCATGGTCGTTCATCAGTATATCCTAGGAAAGAAACGGTGTCGGATACCGATATGCACCGATATGCACTAAACGCCGCCGCCCTACCCGCCCATCATCCCCTCAAGCCCCGGCAGGTCCATCCCGCCGGTGAGCTTGGACATCTCCTGACGGACAAGTTCCTGGGCCCGGCGCATGGCTTCGTTGGTCGCCGACACGATCAGCTCTTCGATCATCTGCTTGTCGGTGTCAGATCCTTCGCCGGCGAGCGAGGCGATCATCGCGCGGTCCAACTCGACATTCAGGACCTGCATCTTCCCGTTGACGACCACACGCACCGCCCCCGCACCGGCGTCGGCTTCGGCGGTGAGGCGGGCAAGCTCCTCCTGCATCTGCTGCATCTTCTCGCGGATCTCACCGGCGTTACCCAGCATGCCCGCGAGGTTTTTGAGGTTTTTCATCTGGTCAAACATGGCTTCGCTCCGTGGTGCCTGGTCCTTCCCCTAGGGGATCATAGCCTTAAACACACGCATGGAGACCGCAGGTGGTCAACTAAGCGGCCTATCCTACCAGTCCCGGTTCACCCGTCCCCCCCGGGTTCTCTAATCCGCACAGATGGAGGTCAGATTACCCCAGGAAAATCGCATATCCGAGGCCCGATCCGGGCCTGTTTGGGCTATAATTACCGTACCCATACGATGTTCCGGGAGAAGGAACCAAACATGAAGCGTTATTTTTCGTTTTGTCTGGCGTCGCTGTGTGTGATCGTGGCTGCCGGGTCGGCCTCGGCCCAGCTACGCGTCGTGACGTACAACACCGCCAACGGCACGTTCCCCAGCGGCAACAACGCCAGCCCCCGGGCCGGGATGGACAACGTCCTCCAGGCGATCTCCGATGAGGTCACCAACGGGATCAGCCGACCGATCGACGCGCTGATCTTCCAGGAGCACGACGACCCATCGACCACGACCCAGGAATTCGTCGATATGCTTAACGGGATCTACGGTGCGGGGACTTACAGCCGAAGCTCCGTGATCACCCTCCCCAACTACACGGACAACATCCGCCAGACGATGGTGTATAACACCAACACACTGAGCCTGATCCACGAGAAGGCGTTTGGTCAGACCGGCTCGGGTAAGGCCGCCAGGCAGACCGCGCGCTTCCAGCTCCGCCCGGTCGGGTACGACGCTTCAGCCGATATCTACGTCTACAACAGCCACTACAAGGCCAGCACCGGCGGGACCAACGAGGCCCGCAGAGACTTCGAAGCCAACACCATCCGCTCCGACTCCGATGCGCTGGGACAGGGCATCAACGCGATCTACGCCGGCGACTTCAACATGCGTAGCAGCACCGAAGCCGCCTACCAGACACTACTCGGTGCCGGCAACGGCCAGGCGTTTGACCCGATCAATGCTCCGGGTACATGGAACAACAACGGCGCATTCGCCTCGATCCACACTCAGAGCCCACACGACGGCAGCGATGGGCTGGTCACCGGTGGGATGGACGACCGCTTCGACTTCCAACTCGTCACCGGCGAACTTGTCGATAACGAGGGCCTAAGCTACATCCCCGGGTCGTACCACGCCTTCGGGAACAACGGCACGACCTTCAACCAAGCGGTCAACTCCGGCAGCAACACCTACCCGCTGGCAGCAAGCATCCTCGACGATCTGGCCCACGTCAGCGATCACCTGCCGGTAGTCGCCGACTATCAGTTGCCCGCGATGATGGGCGTGAGTGTCGCTGCGGTGCCTTCAACCGTCATCGTTGGGGCAACGGTAACTGTCCCGGTCACGGTCACTAACACCGCACCCGTCGCGACAACGAACGGCGCGGACGAACTGGACTACGTCGTCATCACTTCCCCGGGCATCACCGGCGGCGGGGCCGGCATCGCCAACCCTCTTGCCGCGGGCAACGTCCACAACCTTACGGTGGATACCTCCTCCGCAGGCGCTCTTAACGGCCAGGTCGACGTCCTCAGCTCAAGCCAGTCCGCCGCCAACGGCGTGTTCGGGCAGAACATCAACGTCAATATCCTCGACCATGCCAACGCCTCGTTCGCCTCCGGCGTCGACCAGGACCTGCTGACCATCGACTTCGGCACGCTTAGCGTCGGCGGTGTGGTCAACAGCGCATTCGACCTGTTCAACCTCGAACAGGCCCTCGGCTTCACCGCCGACCTGGACCTCGACTCGGTCGTCGGCACCGGCGACACCGCGGCGCTCGGCAGCAACCTCGCCGCGTTCGCCGGCCTCCTCGCGGGCGGTTCCAACGCCTTTAACGCCAGCTTTGATACCTCATCGGTTGGCATGTTCAGTGCAAGCTACATTCTCAACCTCTCCGACGAAGACATCGACGGGGCAACCAACCAGGTGTTGACCCTGCAGCTGCTCGGTGAAGTGGCTGCGGCCTCACTGACCGGTGACCTGGACGGTGACGGGTTCGTCGGTATCGACGACCTGAACCTCGTGCTTAGCAACTGGAATCAGAGCGTCCCGCCGGCCAACCCGCTGGCGGACCCAAGCGGTGACAACTTCATCGGGATCGATGACTTGAATATCGTGCTGGGCAACTGGAACGCCGGCACACCGCCTCCGGGGGCGGGCGGCACCGCGGTCCCCGAGCCGGGCACGCTGGCATTGCTGGGCCTAGGTGCGATTGCAGCATTACGCAGACGTAAGTGAAGACGCGCTGAAGGGCGGTTCCCCGGGGTATTTAATTCTGCGGATCGACTGGTATAATGGGCACCCCCCCCGGCTACGTGACTGATGCCCCATTAGGACGATCAAACATGCTCAGGTCTATCTGTTTCGCCTTGGCGGCCGGTCTCACCGCGTCCAGCACACATGCTGCACTTAGCGCGGCCTTTATCGATGTCGATAACACCGCGGCGCTGACCGGATTCGTCACGCAGGACCTGATGGTGACTACGAGCACCGACTGGGGCACCGCCCAGATCCTCGCCACGCTCACCGCCGGGTCAATCTATCAGGACGCCAACGGCAGCGACTTCGCCCCGAACCCCCTTCTGTTCCCAAACTTCCCGACACTGGAATTCGACAGCTACCTCGACGGCAACGGCAACCAGCCCGGCATCGCGGGACAGGCGGTGGACCTCGGTGGCGATGTGCAGGAATTCTCTGACAGCCACATCGATATCACCTGGTTCAATACCACGCTCGGCGATGTCGGCACGTTCGGCATCGGCCGGTTCACCCTCGGCGATAACGCGGTCGGGTCGTGGACCATGATGATCACGTCCGTCGGCGGGTTCCAGGCCAACTACCAGGGGCTGATCAACAACGGCCAGTTCGACCTGCGGGACACCGGCGGCGGCCCCCCCGTCGATGGCGACCTCGACAGCGACGGGTTTGTCGGGATCACGGATCTGAACATCGTCCTGGGCGATTGGAACGACACGATCTTCACCGGCGACCCCGCCACGGTCGGCGACCTCAACGGCGACTTTTTCGTCGGGATCGCCGACCTGAACACCATCCTGAGTAACTGGAACCAGAACGTCTTCCCGGGCGACGCCCAGGCCGGCGACATCAACGGCGACGGCTTCGTCGGGATCGGCGACCTGAACACCGTCCTGGGCAACTGGAACCTGACGATCCCGACCGTCGACCCACGGGCCGATCCTTCCGGCGATGGATTCATCGGGATCGACGACCTCAACACGGTGCTTGGTAACTGGAACGCGGGCACACCGCCGCCGGGCGAGGCGCTGGCCCTGGTGCCCGAGCCGGGCGTATTAGCAGTATGGCTGATCTCGTCACCGTTACTCTTCCGCAGTAGACATCAATCTTCAGACTGACCGGCGGCTGTCGTGCCATCAGCTTCCTCGCGCACATCGAATAACTCGGCGTCGGGGAAGATGTCCATGACCTGCTTGACCAGCGGGAGGTCCAGCGCGGCGCGGCGGTCGGCGTGGCGGGTTGAGGCTGATCCAGTCGGGTCTGGGCCTTGTGAGTCGTCGGGAGTGCCGCCATTACCCGGGAGGGGCTTGACGCTGACCCGGACGCGGCGGCCGAGGATGGGGGTCAGCTCGTCGGTGATTTCCTGGAGCCTGCGTTGATCGCTGGCGAAGTGCATCACCTCGCGGTGCCCGGGCGTGGGGCTGAGCACAGCGGCCTGTTCATCGAGCTTGTCGATGGTTACGAAGCGGAGCCAGGCGAATGCCGGGCGGTCGGCGACGCGGTCGCGGAGCACGGACATCACAGCGCCTAGATTGGTGGTGTCGATGGAGACTTGGGGATTGGGGGTTGGGGGTTGGTAAGCAGGCTTGGGGGGTGAGGCTTGAGGCTTGGTGTGGGCAGAGCTAGTGGTCAGCTTTTTTTTTTGCCCGCCCACGGAAGCTGATCTTCCTGTGCTTGCTGACAAAACGGCCGTCACGTCGGCCATCTTCTCGGCCAGCGCCAGCCTGACGATCGTCGCGTCGAGCAGGGCCCGTGGGGTCGCGCTGGATGTGCCGTTGCGTTGGACCGACTCGCACTGTGCGATCATGTAGGTCAGGCCCGCGGCGTCGAAACGCTTGGCCTGCTCTGTGGCGGCGGCCTTGGTGTCCTCCGGCAGTTCGACCAGCTCGCTGTCGGGACCGCAGACCGCGATCAGCATCAGCTGACGGAAACGTTCGATCAAGACCTCGAAGACCTGGTCCTGGCTGATCCCGTTGGTGATCAGGTTGGCGACCGATTCCAGAGAACCCTTCACGTCGCCGTTGGCAAGTGCGTCGACTAAGGCGCCGACGAGTTGTGAATCCGGCAGGCCGAACATCTGTTCTAACACATCGGGTGTCAGCGGCGACTGCCCGGTCGAGATCAACCTGTCCAGCAGCGACAGCCCGTCGCGCATCGAGCCGTTGGCCAGCCGGGCGATCTGCCAAACCACCTGCGATTCGGCCTCAACCGATTCCGACGCCAATACCGAGCCGAGGTGCTCGACAATTTTGGGGGTGGGGATGTTGCGGAAGTCGAAGCCCTGGCACCGGGAATGGATCGTCGCGGGGACTTTGTGCGGCTCGGTGGTGCAGAGGATAAATTTCACGTGCGGCGGGGGCTCCTCCATGGTCTTGAGCAGCGCGTTGAATGCGCTGATCGAGAGCATGTGGACCTCGTCGATGATGTAGACCTTGTATCGGGCGTTGCCGGTGGGTGAGAGCCCGGCGTTGGCGATGAGTTGGCGTGCCTGATCGACGGAGTTGTTGCTGGCCCCGTCGATCTCGATGACGTTCAGGTCGTCGCCGCGCATGATGGACTCGGCCATGCGCTGCTGGATGTCTTCATCGGGGAAGCCGCCGTCGGCATCGGCGTCGGGGGGCATCGGGGCATCGTCGACCGTGGCGGGTGCGTTGAGCGCGCGGGCGAAGATCCGAGCCATCGAGGTCTTGCCCACGCCGCGCGTCCCGGTGAAGAGGTAGGCGTGCGCGACCCGGCCCTGCTCGATGGCGCTACGCAGCGTATTGGCGATCGGTTCCTGCCCGATCACGCCGGCGAAGCTGGTCGACCGGTAACGTCTTGCCAATACGGTATAGGACACGCGACCCTCGCAGTACGCGGGCAACCCTGCCCGCAAAGGGCACATCATAGCAGACGCGAACCGTCTTGATCGGGCCGCCGTACCGTGGGGGGGTTAGTTATTACAGCCGTGATATCGCCGACTGCTCCGGGAGCGGCCGGGCCATGTCCAGGGCGTTATCGTTCGCCTTGCCGGGCTCACCCTCGGCCCCGAAGGCGGTTCTCAAGCCCCGGTTGCCATCGTTCATCCAGCTCCAGGCCGCGGCTGCCTGGGCACGGTCGGCGGACTGCTCGGGTCGGCCGGGTGTCTCATCGACCGGCCCCACTTCATCCAACAGCGATATTTTCTCGGCAACGGGTTCGGCCGCCACGGACTGCACGACGGGCTCAACGGAGGCCTGCACCTGCTCCTGGGACGTGCTGGCCACGGGCTCGGCTGCCGGACTGCTGGCTGAGGCCTGCTCAACCGGGGGCGTCCCGGCGTTCCAATTGCCCAGGACCGCGTTAAGGTCCGTAATCCCAACGAAGTTGTCGCCATCGACATCGGCACGTGGGTCGGCCGGGGGCACGTTCTGATTCCAGTTGCCCAGGATGATGTTCAGGTCCGTCAGGCCAACAAAACCGTCGCCGTCCAGGTCACCCACCAGCGCCGACTCGATCACCAGCTCGTCTATCGTCGCGTCGTTTCCGATGTTGGCGCCCGGGTCGGTCGCGGTCACGGATACGTCGTAGGTTCCCGGGGTCAACGCGGGCGTGATCGTGTTGTCCGCCAGGGTCCAGGTCCCGTCGCCGTTGTTCGTCGCGGCGTATTGGATCCCGTTGACCGTCACCGCAACCGTCGTGGCGGGGTCGGCATCAACGACCGTGCCGGTGAGCTGCGGGGTTGTGTCGGGCGTGGTCAGCGCGTCCACCGTCACCACCGGCGGGGTATCGATCACCAGCTCGTTGAGTGTGGCGTCGGAACCCGCGTTGGTGGCGGTGTCCGTTGCCGTTACCGATACGTCGTACGTTCCCTCGGCCAGCGCGGGCGTGATCGTGTTGTCCGCCAGGGTCCAGGTCCCATCGCCGTTGTTCGTCGCGGCGTACTGGATCCCGTTGACCGTCACCGCAACCGTCGTGGCGGGGTCGGCGTCAACGACCGTGCCGGTGAGCTGCGGCGTCGTATCAGTGGTGGTCAGCGCGTCCACCGTCACGACCGGTGCGGTGGTGTCGGCATCGGTGAACAGTTTGAGTGTTGCTTGGCCCTGGGTGAACACATCGAAGGTCTTGCCCTCGATCAGCTCGGTGCCCGCGGGAGTCCAGCCGGCCCCGATATTGACCGTGTCGTCCGCTTCGGACAGGACAAGCAGTGTGTTGGTCGTGTCAGAAAGATTCAAAACCTCGCGCACATCAAGCGTCAGGGTGTTGGCTCCAGATCCACGCACGTCGATCTGCTCGATGCCGGTTACGGCATGGTCATTGATCGCGGTCAGATCGAGCACAACACCCGAACCATCGAGCCGGAGGGTATCGAAACCGTTCCCGCCAGTTAGCCGGGCGAACGTGGTATCGGAGATGGCGACCGTGTCATCGCCCTGCCCCGCGCTGAGGACGTCCGGGCCGCCGAGGCCGACTAATTCGTCATCACCCGCGCCGGCGATGATGGCGTCACGCCCCGCCGAGCCGGTGAGTATGTCAGCCGTTACCCCGCCGGCCTGTGTCACGGTACCGGAGAAGTCTCGGCCAAAGATCAGGTAAGTATGCCCGGCATCGATGTTCAAACCAACGTCGGCATCACGAGCCGTAACGATCATGTCGTCGTACCCGTCGCCGTTGACATCGCCCGCGCCGCTGACGTACCAGCCGGCGTGGTCGAGGTTATTGATGCCGTTGATCACCATCCCGCCATTGCCGGGTACAGACGCCAGGGTCAGCGTCGGTGTGAACGCCCCGGATCGGCCGAACAGCAGGTAGGCCTCGCCCTTCTCGAACGAGCCTCCGGCGGCGCTGGTCGCGCCGATCAGCAGATCGTCGAACCCGTCGCCGTTGACATCACCGACGCCCGCGACGTTGGATCCCGCCAGGTCGCCGGGATCGACGCCCAGGATCGTAAAGCCGTTCGTCCCGTTGAGAGACGCGAGTGTGACCGTGGCCGGGAAGGCGGCGGCCTGCCCGAAGACGATGTGGGCCTGCCCGGCGCTGCCTGCGATGTTGCCCGCCGGGGCCCCGATCAGCAGGTCGCCGAACCCGTCGCCGTTAAAATCGCCGATCGCGTCACCGGTGAAGCCCAACTCCAGATCGGCGGCATCACCCTCGACGACAAACCCGTTGGTGCCGTTGAGTGTGGATAAATTCAGTTCCGCGGGGAACCCGCCGGCCTGGCCAAAGACGATAAAGGTCTTGCCGGCGCTGGCGTTGATCCCGACGGTGGTGGCCGGCGCGCCGATGCGCAGGTCCGCGATCCCGTCGCCGTTCATATCACCCGCGCCGCTGATACTGAACCCGGCACTACCGCCCGCATCCGGCCCGGTGAGGATGAAGCCGTTGGCTCCGGTCAATGCACCGGGGGTCAGCAATGCGGGCCCCGCTACGGTGGAACCGAAGATGACGTATGACCTGCCTGAATCGATCACCGCGCCGTCGTCGCCGGAGATCGAGCCGATCAGGACATCGTCTAGACCGTCGCCGTTGACATCGCCTGCGCCGCTGACGGAGAACCCGGCCCGGTCAGAGGTGGCCGCGCCATCGAAGCGGTAGCCGTTGGTCCCGTTCAGTGTGGAGAGATCAAGTGTCGCGGCGAAGGGTGTGGTCTGTCCGAAGACCACGAAGGCGGCCCCCGAGCGGTTGCCGTTGGGGTCGGCCTTGGATGCGCCGAGGACCAGATCGTCTATGCCGTCCCCGTTGACATCGCCGGCCGAGTCGACCGATACGCCCAGGTCGTCGCCATTGAGCAGCCCGTCCATGCGGAACCCATTGGTCCCATTCAATGTGGACAGGTCGAACTCCGCGGGGAAGCCGCCGGCCTGGCCGAACACGACGTAGACCGCCCCGGCGTTGCTGCCGACCGGGTCCGCACCGGTTGCGCCGATGACCAGGTCGTCGAACCCGTCGCCGTTGATGTCCCCCGCGCCGCTGGCGGCGTTGCCCGATAGGTCACCGCCGGCTACGCCGTTGAAGATCACGCCGGCTGACCCGTCCCCGCCGTTGGCCGCCAGGAGGTCGGAAAGCTCGATCGAAGATGCGGTGGGCGTTACGATCAACAGCTCGTCGATCGTCGCGTCGATGCCGGCATTACCCAGGCCGTCTGTCGCGGTCACCTGCACGTCATAGGTACCGACGGGCAAGGGTGGGTTGATCGTGTTGTTGGCGAGCGTCCAGGTTGTGTCGCCGTTGTTGGTCGCGGCGTACTGGACGCCGTTGACGGTCACGGCGATCGTGGCTGTCGGGTCATCGACCGTGCCCGACAGGGGTGGATTGGAGTCTGTGGTCGACAGCAGGTCAACGGACACGCTCGGTGCGGTGGCGTCGATCGTCAGTTCGCTGTTGGTAGTGTCATCGACCGTGACCGGGACCGGTGCCGAGTCTGTCCCCTGCGCGAGGACGTCGTAAACCCCGTCTGCGAGCGCGGGGGCGATGGTATTGTCTGGGAGGGTCCATGTCCCGTCACCGTTGTTGGTTGCGGGGTAGGGGGTACCATTGACCGTGACGAGAACCAGCGCCGTAAGATCGCTGATCGTACCGGTGAGCTGCGGAGTCGTGTCGGTGGTAGCGAGCGGATCGACGGTGACGTCAAACGGGTTATCCAGGATATCGAGTGCACTATTGGTTGTGATGGGACCGCTGCTATTGCCCACCGCATCGATGGCGGT
>JAJDCV010000368.1 GCA_029260675.1 Phycisphaeraceae bacterium | reverse complement strand
GATCCCGAGCAGGCCACCCGCCTGCACGCGATCCTGCTTGATTTTCAGGACCCCATCGACCCGTCCCAAAATTTCGAGCCCGACGCCGGTGGCCTGCAGTGCTGCAAGAAAGTCAGCGAATTCCTATTACGTTTCGCTGACGGCCGGCCCCGCGTGACAAAAAAAATATTCTGGCCCCACGAACTGGGCGAACACCTCTGGACACAAAACCCCGACAGCGTAACGGTCTTCCGCAGTGATGGGGAGAGCCAGGTTTACCGGCGTGACACAGGCTCAATCGCTGCCGAATAGCATGACGTGCATCCGTTGGAATGAACTGCTAACTTTGACTTGCTAATAAGCTGTTGCCAGGATCAGATCAACGATACCCGTAGCACGCAGGCTTGCCGTTTAGCGGCGGATCGCAGATCCGCGTGTGGGTCCAACAGACCAAGTCCGCCGGACATGGGATGTGTGCCGTGCAGAACGCACACCTATTTTTCAGGATGCGTATCTATGTCGTGATGATATGCGAGAGTAAAAGACTCAAAGTCCACCCGCTACCCCTCCCCCACATCCACCTGATCCCAATCGATCTCACTCATCACGTCTTTGTATTCTGCCAATGCCGCGCGGGCGGCTTCCAGGTCTTTCTCCCAGACCATGATCTTCACCTCGCTGAAGGTCTCACCACGGAAGCTGGCCATCAGCCCGCCCTCGGCGACGGCTTCGATCCCGCGGTCCTTCAACGCCGACACGATCACCGCCGCCTGCGATTCGTTGGGCGTGGAGGTCAACGCTTTGAGATGGCCCGTCTTTGAAGACATAGTGGATTGCCTCATGCCTGGATTGACTACAGGTATCCTCAAATCATAGCCGTCGGCACCTATCAATAGGAGAAAAAACGCCCTGCGGACCTTAAAAAAGGGCTTGGCCGTGATTAGCAGCAAGATATAAAGGCGTATCCCGCTTCACCTGAAATCGCTTACCTGACCGGCCGATAAAGACGGTATGGATACACCCCCCCAAGACGATCGGGCCTACACGTCCGTCGGCCCGGATTCGGCCGACGGGCAGCCAGGCGGCCCCTTAGATCAACAACACTACGATGAATTGCGCAGCGCCAAGACCCGCCGATCCAAGATCGACTTCGCGGCCGGGGTAGCGACATTCAACGGCTGGAGCCTGGGGATCTTCGCGGTATTGTCCGCGCTGTTCCTGCCCCTGTCGTTCAGCCTCCAGGGCCTGTTGATCACCGCAGGGCTCGCCGTCGTGGCGTACCACGAATTCAAGGGACGCCGGCTGCTGCGCCTGCTGGACGCCCAGGGGCCCCGGCTGCTTGGGTACAACCAGATCGGGCTCGGCGTCGTGATCGTCGGGTATTCTCTGTGGAGCCTGATCGCCGAGCTAGCCGGCCCAGGCGCCTATGCGCAAACCATTGAAGAACACCCCGAACTGGCACAGGTCCTTGGCTCAACCGACGGATTGGTTCGGTTGATCACGGTGCTGGTCTACGGCACGATCATCGCGCTGACCGTGCCCTACCAGGCGCTGATGGCCTGGTTCTACTTCAGCCGGGCCAAGCACCTTCACACCTATATCAGCCAGACACCGGCCTGGGTATCCGACCTGGAGCGCGCCGCCGCGTAACAGTTATCAACACCCGCTTGCAGGGGATCGGGCCCGCGGATAAACCGGATATTCACAGCAGGTTCAGGAGTGGATGATGAGTGGTTGTCGGAATTGCGGCGGGGTCTTACAAGGGACGCTGGGCCTGACTCAGTCGCTGCTGGGGGTAAGGCTGCTGTCACAAGGCGCAATCAAACAGCGGCTGGAAATCTGCCGGGCCTGCGACCAGTCCGTGACATGCCGACACAACGATCAACAGGTCTGCCGGTGCAACGCCTGCGGATGCTGGCTGAAGCACAAGACCCGGCTGCGTGGGGAATCCTGCCCACAGAACAGGTGGTAAACACCTACCCGGATAGGATTAAACCATGAAGCGGGTTTCATATTATTCGCCTGTTTCTTGTGGATTTTGTTACTTGCCATCAGCCCCTTTGTTTTTCTTAACCGGCACGGCGGTACGAGCCGATGGTTAACCCGTCAGCGAATTTATCACCGTTTTCTCGTACTTCTTATATATTTTTTCATTGGGGTAACTGCTATGCCAGCCAAGGGGTCTACCGTCTTTCTCAGGTTTCCTAACGAAAGCAAGAACCGCATCTTGCACCCGACCACGGTCACGGAAACCGGGGGCTCCGATAACCTGACCGTCCTGCCGGACAACCCCGAACTGACTCTCGAGGTAGGCCAGGAGTTGTTGATCTACTTCGAACAACGCCGCCAGTTCATGCAGCAGCCCGCCCAGGTCGAGGCGCTGCTCGAGGGTGAAACCGGCCCCGTCGCCACGCTCAAGACCGTCGGCGAAGCCGTCTCCGCCGAGAGCCGCCAGTGCTACCGCGTCAGCACCGTGCTCAGCGATCTCACCGCGACGTTTGACGGCGTCGAAGGCTGCTCACTACGGGACGTTAGCGTCACCGGCTTCGCGGTGATCTCCGCTAACCGTTACAAAAACGGACAGGTCCTCGACGCAGAGCTGCGCTTCGAGGGTAAACGCTACACCGGCAAGGCCAGCGTCCAGAGCGTGACCCAGTTGCCCGAAGGACTCGTCCGCTACGGCGTCAACTGCGTCAAGGCCTCCGCGTCGCCCACGTCGTTGATCAAAGGCGTGCAGCAGATCAGCATGTCGGTGCAACGCCAGCAGCTCAACCGGCTAGCTGGCGGCGCCTGACTCAGGCAAGGCACGGGGGGGGCTGCTCGGGGGGTGGAACCCGGGACATACTGGCATCGGGGGCTTGGATCACACCAACCGTCTTGGAAACAAGGCCGGTTATCGGCTCCTTCGTCCCTCATAACACCACACAGATACCCGACATGGTTATGGGGGACATTACCCGCGTGACCGGCACACCTCCGTCATCACGTCGAGCTTATCCCCCAGCCATGTGCTCGCACCATGGAAGAAATCAACCTCCTCTACGTAGACAAGAGCAAGATCGCCCAGCGCCTGTTAACACAGGGACTCGTGCAGATCGCGAACATCACCACCGCCTCCTCGCTGGCGGACGCACGCCAGGCGATCGGGTCCCAGGCGTTCAACTTCTTCATCCTCGACTACGAAATGCCCGACGGCGATGGGCTGGAGTTCGCCCGTGAGCTCCGGGATATGACGGACCACGAACAGACGCCCATCATCCTCTACACCGCGTCACTGAACAACGAGTTGGAATACCGCGCGATGCGGGTCGGCATCAATGAAGGGCTCGCCAAGCCGATCAACATGCTGGAAATGATGCAGCACGTCGCCCAGCAGGCGGAGGTGCCGAGTATCAAGAAAATCCGGCGTGAACTGCTCCAGGTGTCGTGTTTCAGCTGGGTCGCCAACAACATCTACCACGAGTATT
>JAJDCV010000367.1 GCA_029260675.1 Phycisphaeraceae bacterium | reverse complement strand
GCCGTGGTCGACGTGGCCGATCGTGCCAACGTTTACGTGGGGCTTGGTGCGCTCGAATACAGCCTTCGCCATCGTCTGAAACCTCCGCCTAACAGTCTGTGTTATCTGGTCGTTTGTGGGCCGCCGTGTTAGACGCCGGCGGGCCTGACCGTGATCGAGTTTCCAATACACATCGTCGGCTGCCGGACCCGCGCCCGGCGAAGCAAAGCCGTCCTGAAAGCCACCCATGGGATTTGAACCCACGACCTCTCCCTTACCAAGGGAGTGCTCTACCACTGAGCTAGGGTGGCGGCCATGTCACGTACAGCCCGGCACCCTTGACGCTTGTGGCTGCGGCCGACTCCAAGACTCGGCACTTTAGCGACTCCACTGCGATTGACAAGGGGCGTCGAACTGGTCTTGTAACCAATCCGCGCCCCTAACATCCGGTCGCCTCAAAACAGCGCTGACTTATCCCGGTACCACCAGGCTCTCGCCTGTTACCAGCAGGGCGGGAAATTTAGCATCCCCGACCCCTTACGTCAAACTTGCGAGGCTCAATTCACACATTTTGCACCGTGGGAAGCTGTGATTCAGCCGGGCGGAAAAGGTAAATTCACGGCCCCTGGAATATGGTGTTAATATGCTGCAATATAAATACTTACTGTAATTTATGATTGCCGGACATCCCTCTCTCCGGTAAGCCGATCGTCACACGAACCCCTGGCAACCCGGCTGGATTGTCTGTCCTGGCTTGCCGACCTATGATATTGAGTCTGAAAACCGGGCCAGCAAGGGACTTTCACCGGGCCAAACCCCGGCCCTCGGAATGGACCTCGGATTACACCCCGGATCGACCCCCGGATCGACCCCCGGATCAACCCCCCCGATCGACCCCAGGAGCACCATGAGCCAGGACGAGACCGCAAACCAGGACGCGATGACCATCTACGACCGCGTGGAGCAGGTCATCGAACGCATCCGCCCGGCGGTCCAGTCCGACGGCGGAGACCTGGAGCTGGTCAACGTCACCGACGAAGGCGTCGTCCAGGTCCGCCTGCACGGGGCCTGCATCGGCTGCCCGTCCAGCAGCATGACCCTGCACATGGGCATCGAGCGGAATGTCCGAGAAAAGATCCCCGAAGTTACCGGCGTTGAACAAGTGAGCTAATCCCGCCGATAGTAGGCGGGCCTCAGGACGAGATAACCCCTGGCCGCAATTCAGCGGGCCCGGGTCGGTAGGTCAGGAGACCAAGGCATGCTCGCACTCACACGCCGCGTCGGTGAAGAAGTCGTCATCGGCGATCCCAAAGACCCCCAAGGCGTCATCCGCATCGTCGAGATCCAGGGCGACAAGGTCCGCCTGGCGTTCGACTTCCCCCGCGAAACCGCCATCAACCGCCGAGAGCTCGCCGACCAGAAGGCGAGAGGCGAAAAGCCCCCCGCTCCCAAATCTGGCAATAACGGCGGCAAGCAGTAGGTGGCACCCCGCTTCAATTCAAAAACGATTTAGCCCTGGGCCGACGGCCCGGGGCTTATTTTTTAACCGCGAAGGCGCGAAGATCGCGAAGGTGAAACACCCCGAAGGTATTCGTGCATGTTATTCGGTCTCAACAGTCTCCTCCGTACTTTCCATGAGGGACTCGCCCAGCGACTTGAATGCCGCTTGCGAACCCTTCGCAGCCGCAAAATGCTCCAAATACTGCTCAGAACTCACAGGCTTCACCCATTCTTTCGTTATGGTGTATATCTCAAGAAACTCGGCATCGGTGCCCATGGCAGAAAGCTCTAGCATGCCGTCTCCCACCGATGTCACAAAAATGCCAAAGTCGAGATTCTTTTCAATAATAATATGAGGCGACCAGTCTTTATTGACAACGACCGTGGCGAACCTGACCCCATCCATACACAGCCGGTAAACATTGTTATTTTTGATCAGGATCACTTTTTCGCGTCGGATATAATTGTCTAAATCCTCATCTTCCGCGTCGGGTTGAATCCTGACCTCAAATGCTGAAGCGTCCATCTCCAAAACTTCTTCCGCGGCTTCAACACCTGCGGACTTCATATTTTCTGTAACTTGCTCAAACTCGTCTGCGCCGCAGGACATGCACACACTGAATACAAGCAGCAATGCAAGATACTTCACGGCTAATCTCCTTCGCGCTCTTCGCGCCTTCGCGGTTACTCGCAAACCACGCCGGGCAAACCCGGTTTTTGTAGTGGCGTTTAAAAGTACTGACCCCATAGTATCGCCAACCGCTTCACTTCTACCGGATCGATTTTTAACTTGTCGGACCAGATGCCGAGCGCCAGAGCCGAGTGTGCGGGGCTGGGGGTGTTTGCCAGAGCGGATGTGTCGCGGAGGGCTTGTTTCATCAGGGCGATGTTCGCTTGGGTGGCTTTCTGCAGGTTGCCGATGATTTCTTTGAGCAGGGCCTGCGCACCGGCGCTTGGGTCGTGGGGTCGCCAGCAGTCGTAGTCGGTGGGCATGGCGATCATCGCGTAGGCGATCTCGGCTTCGCGCGCCAACTTCGCTTCGGGCATCGCGGTCATGCCGATCAGGTCGCCGCCCCATTGTCGGTGCATGTGTGACTCGGCCTGGGTTGAGAAGGCCGGGCCTTCCATGACGATGTAGGTGCCTTGTTCGTGGACCTTCACATCGTTAAGTTGCTTGGCGGCTTCGAGCAACCAGCCGCGCATGACCGGGCAGAACGGCTGGGCGAACTCGACATGCACGGCGGCGTGTTCGTAGAACGTGTTGGCACGCCGGTACGTCTTATCAATCAACTGATCGACGATGACCAGGTCGCCGGGCGCGATTGCTTCGCGGAGCGACCCGGTGGCGCCGCTGGCGAGGATGTGGGTGACGCCCAGGCTCTTAAGCGCGAAGATGTTGGCGCGGTATGGGACGGCCGAGGGGTTGAGCGTATGGCCGATGCCGTGGCGTTGGAGGATCGCGACCTCGCCCCCGCCCCCGGAGTCGCCCCCGGTATCCCAGTTAGCGAGTGTGATCGGTGAGCTGGGCTTGCCGAACGGGGTGTCGACCTCGACGGTTTGGCCGGCCTCTGTGCCCAGGGCGTCTCCCAGGCCGCTGCCGCCGATGATCCCGATCCTGATGGGGTTGCTGCCTGGCTGGTTCATGGACGGATCATAACCCAAGGGGCGTAGGTGTTGTAAGTTTCGTGCGGGGCTGTTTCTGGTTTGGCTGGGGGTTCGTAAGTACCCAAAGCGGGCCGGCGTGAATCACAGACACTGGGTCGATGCCGGGATCAACCGGCGGTGAGCCACATCTATAAAATTTCCAAATGGCGTGACATAACCGGTTCGGATGCGCGACTTCACCATGCAGAGGTCCGCATGCATCAGCGAAAAACTTAGACGCCAGGAGTCACGCCATGCCGTTATCTACGACGAAGAACGAATCGAAACCAGGTACCACAACACCGTCCCAGCCGGAAAAGTACATCACGCATCCTCCCCCGGGACGTCATCATGCTCGGGCTACGGGTCCAGACGAAACATGGCGGATGAGGAGTCACGCCCAAACAGCTACCGTACCCGTTGGGCTTTACGACAGTGATGCGGCACAAGCCTCACCGGGTCAGGCCCAGGGCTATCAACGCCTCCGAGCCAATGTGCTGGGGCTGTTGGGCCTGGCGGCGGTTGCCGGCGGGGGATGGGCTTCTGTGATGTTTGGAGACTTAGATTACATCCGCGCCTTCGTCGCACAGTCATCCGGCTTCATCACGTACAGCACCACCGGGCCGGCATATACGCCCTCGATATATGGCTTCTTGAGTCTGGTATTCATGGGGCCATTCGGTGCCCTGCTCGCGGGTTCACTGGTGCTTTGTGCCTGCCTTGGGGTGCTGGCCATGAGGGTCGACAGGCGGTCGTCGGGCATGCCGGGCAAAGCCCTGCCGCTTGGTGCGGCGCTGCTGTTGCCCCTGTTGGTACTGAATTCCACTATCTTTCTGGTCGTTGAGATGGCCGGCGGAACCTGGATGCCGACCTCGCTGTTGAATAACCCAAGTCGCATGGGGGTTTGGGTGACGACGGCCCTGGCCTGCACGGCGGTGTTTTGCCTGGCGTCTGACGGCCTGGTAATGCGTTGGGCCTGGTTGCGCGAGAAGCGTCGGGCGAGGGAAGCCCTGGAACCGGCGGCGGGCTGAGTCGTCTGTAACACCCCGGGCCGGTCTGGCGTATACATGGTTGAGTCACAGAAACACAACGCATCCGTTGAGGAACTCAGACATGAAACGCTTTATGGCCTGTACTTTTGTTGCCGTCAGCTTGGCGGTAAGCCTGCCCGCGGTTGCCGCCGAGCCGACCACGCTGGTCCCGGCGGACGCCAGCTTTACGATCACGCTCAACCCGTCGAAGCTGGTGCAGAGCCGGCTTGGGCAGACGATCCTGGACCGGGTCCGTCAGGACGAGCCGAATATCGACGCGGTCATCGACGAGTTGTCCGAGACGGTCGGTATCGACCTGCGGACGGCCCTGGGTCAAACAACCCTGTACGGGACGGGGTATCAGCGTGGCGACTTCGCGCTGGTGTCGGACATCGGGCCGACGTCGGGGAACATCAACGGGCTGCTGCTGACGGCCCCGGGGTACCAGTCCAGCGTGTACCGCGAGAAGGTGATCGTCCACTCGCTGCCGACCGAGGAGCA
>JAJDCV010000366.1 GCA_029260675.1 Phycisphaeraceae bacterium | reverse complement strand
CAGAAGCGCTGGTTCAAGGCCGTCGACGAAGACCTGAATCGTTTCACGCGCGATGATACACCGCACCCCCTTGCCGATATCATAATGACATTGGGTGACGAGATTGTTGCGGATATGCTGTCAGCAACGGTGCCCTCATCTGAGTTAACAAAAATGAATAGTGATGCAGCTTCTTCAGCACCGGAAAAAGCGGGGATTCATGAACAGCCGTTGACCCCAGGCTCTAGTGATAAACCGATCCGTTGGTAAATAAAAAATGGGCGCTACTTTAATACAGTTAACTTGATGTGTGATGGCTCGATACCGAACCTATCTTAAGCCACCACGCCAATACCAACACAACCACCTTGCTTATCTTGTCGACAACGCGCAGTTATGGCTTCTTACTGATCACTGATTTTATCAGCTGCAAAAGCTTTTGGTTGTCCGTCTGTGATTTAACTAGCATACCTTGTACCTTTACAGCGATGTCTGGGGGGACATCCTGAGCAGAAAAAATAATCACTGGGGTCTGATGCTCCTGACTGTTAAGCGAGGGCAGAAGTTCAAGCCCAGAACCATCTGGCAGTCCAATATCAAGCAGCACCAGGTCAAACACCTCATTGTTCACATGCTCCCTAGCCTGCTTCAGCGTTGTGGCATGCACCACCTGACATTCATCACTCAGCAGCGTGTCGACGATCATAGAGATGTCGGGGTCATCCTCCACGTGCAGGATGAGCCTAGCCCTGGCCGTCGCTTGAGACAGACCTGAACGAATGGATGCCAACAGCCTGTTTTTATCTATCGGTTTCTCGATCCAGTCCACCATACTAAATGAATCACCTTCGACCTCGAGCTTGCCCTCACTGGCTTTGGCCGACACAACAATGACCGGCAGATTCACGGTGCCCTCATTTTTGCGCAGTTCATGCAGCAGTGTGAGGCCACTGCCCCCGGGAATCATCAAGTCCAATGTAACAGCGCTATATTGATTCCTCTGTATCTGCTGTATGGCCTCCTGATAACTGAATGCCTGATGAAAACGATAACCTTCATTCTCAAGCATCATACTAAGAAGCCTGGAAACATCGTGATCATCCTCGACAATTAACACCAAAGGAGTATCTAAAAACGCCTCATTATCAAATGCGTCAACCCTTCCTTCGCCAATGCCGTCAAGCTCTTGATATATAGGTAAATCCACATGGAACGTAGCTCCCTTGCCTTCATCGCTATCGAAATCAATGCGACCACCTTGCTTCTCAACAATGGCTTTGGTTATATTCAGACCAAGGCCTGTGCCTCCTTTCTGTCGGGTATCTGAACTATCTGCCTGAGCAAACTTGCTGAATATCCTGGGCTTAAACTCTTCCGGTATACCTTTGCCATGGTCGTGTACAGAGATACGGACACTATCGTTTGCTGCCTCAACTGAAACTTCCACCTGACCATTTGTAGGGGAATACTTGGCGGCATTGGAGAGCAGGTTGGACATTACCTGGGCCATCCGTTTTTCATCGATGCGAACCATCACCACATCATCCGAGCCCGTCTTAAATTCAAAACTAACATTAAGCTGATCGGCATACCCCTTATTCGCCTCAATCGCCTGCTGAACGACAGAGATCAAGTTCATCACCCTGTTATCAAACTGCATCTTTCCGGCAGTAATCTTCTCCATATCGAGAATATCATTGATCAGGTCAATCAACCGTTCACTGTTATTATTGGCGATGCCAAGCAGGGCCTTCGCCTTTTCAGACAACTCACCGGCGACGCCACCCAGGATGAGGCCCAGAGAACCACGAATGGATGTTAGCGGGGTACGTAGCTCATGACTAACGGTGGAAATAAACTCCTTCTGCATTTGTTCAATCCGTTTACGCTCGGTGATGTCGCGAGTGATGCCGACAAAATGTCTGGCATCATCAATCACTACTTCACTGACCGCCAATTCCATCGGAAAGATGGAACCATCCTTGCGTCGACCGCTTACCTCTCGGCCAATGCCAATCACCTTTTTTTCACCGGTCGTAATATGGTGTTGGAGGTAACCATCATGCTCGCTGTGATAAGGCTCTGGCATCAGCATCTTTACATTCTGACCGATCACTTCAGCATCGCTGTAACCAAAAATTCGCCTTGCCGCCGGATTGAATGACTCAATCGTGCCACGTGCTCCGGTAGTAATAATACCATCCACGACATTATCAATGACGGCAGAAAGTCGTCTTGTCTGCGCATCGACTCTATTTTCAAGTTGCGCTGTCGCCTGTTGTTGATTCTCTGCGAAGGCGTTAATCGCAGTATACAACGTCTCAAATTCATCACGTGCCGCGGTAGCATCCACACGCACCGTTAAATCTCCCGCCTGCAAGCGGCTTGCGGCCTCGGCCAGGTTCACCACAGGCGTCAATATTTTTCTTGATATAAACCAGACAATAAGGAGCAGCGAGAGCAGGCCGATAAGCAGGCTAACGAGTAGCATTTGATTAAGCGCAGCGGCGATGTCTGCAAACACCACGTTTTCCGGCACATGCAGAGTCAGCAACCAGTAACGGCTACGGTCCAGCGGAGAAAAGTAGATTTTCTGAAACCCATCCAGATTGTCATTAAGAGCATGACGTCTCATCAACTGATCCTGAAGGGTGGAGAGTTCAGCCAGTTCTGGTTCAACCATCTGATACCGGTAGTCAATCGCCCGCTCTAATCCGAATGTTTTGGCCGCATCGGTATGTTTGATATAGTAACCTTTCTCATCGACAATATTTCGCTGTATGCCATTAGCCTCGGAGCGAATAGAATCAAACAGTCGTTCGGTAGCAAGATTGATCACAACCAGGGCCGCCACCTGCCCATCGGCACC
>JAJDCV010000365.1 GCA_029260675.1 Phycisphaeraceae bacterium | reverse complement strand
TCACTGATCGGCAGCAAGCCCTCGACGCCGGGCTCGACCTCGATGAACGAGCCGAAGCTGGCGTTGCGGATCACACGTGCCGAGATCTGGTCGCCGACCTTGATCTTTTCGCCGATATTTTCCCACGGGTCGGGCTCGACCTGCTTTAGGCCCAGGCTGATCCGCTGGTTCTCCATATCGACCTTCAGGACTTTCACCGACACGGGCTGGCCGACCTTCAATACGTCCTTGGGCTTATCGACGTGCGAGTAGCTCATGTCCGAGACGTGCACCAGCCCGTCGATCCCGCCAAGGTCCACAAACGCGCCGAAGTCGACGATGTTGGAGACCTTGCCCTCGCGGACCTGGCCGACCTCGAGTTCGCCCAGCAGTTTTTCTTTGTTCTTTGCCTGCCGATCGATCAGCAGGTGACGCCGGCTGAGCACGACCTTCTTACTCTTGCGGTCGATCTCCTGGACGACGGCCTCGAGCTTCTGGCCGACGAAGGATTCCAGCTCATCGACGTGGTGCAGGTCGATCTGGCTGGCGGGCATGAACGCGGCGATCCCGCCGGGCATCTCAAGCTCCAGGCCGCCCTTGTTCTTGGCGATGACCCTAGCTTCGACCACGGCGTCGCGCTGGAGCTGCTCCCAGGTCGATCGGTTGATCGCGCCCTCTCTGGACAGAAAGATCAGGCCCTGCTTTTCATCGATGTGATCGACGACAAAGTCCATGATCGACCCGAGCCTCGGCGCCCGGTCGAATTGAACGACGGGCACGACGCCCTGCATCTTGCCGGTGTCCCCGGTCAGCTCGACGAAGACGTCGTCGCCACGGATCGCGGCGATCCGGCCTCGGCGTACTTCGTGGCGAAGGTCTGGGTGGCCGGCTTCATCGGTGGGGGGGGCGGCCGCCTGGGGCTGAGTCGCCTCGGTGTTCTCGTCCTCTGCCATCAACTGCTCGACGCTCTTGCCGCCGAGCGCATCGGCGATTTCGCGCTCCAGAGACTGTTCGGGCTCCGTGGCGGGGTTGTCTGGCTGGGGGGTGTCTTGCGGAGGTGTCGGGTCGGTCATGGGGTTGGGTACCGGGTCGTGGGTCGTCTACCTGCTTAAGTCTACACGGCGGATCCGAACTCGACCACTTTCCTCGGGGTCTTGGGATCATATCGTAAGGCGGGGCCATCGGGTACAACCGAGCGTCTCACGCCCCGGGCACCGGCGGCTTGCCCCGCTGTAGCGGTGGGGGTGGGGGGGATTCCTGCAGGAATTTCTGCCACGTCAGGTCAATATCATCATCAGACATAGGTGTAAGCCCTGTGGAGATAGGCCGATCCATCACAGGCAGGACACGATGGTTCTCCGCCAGAGCAAACCTGACGGCCTGTTCGTTCTTTGGGCTGTTCAGCGCAAAGGTTGACATCCCGTATTCATCAGCTTTTGATACCGCCCGGTGCCGCGCCGATGGGTCATCTAACGAATAACTCACACCCAGCAGCCGGACCGCGGTGTTGATGGCGAGCCACTCCGCGACGAGGGGGTCCCGGTGGGCAAGCCCCAGGCAGCCGACCGCGCCGCTGTCACGCAGCGAAAACAGAGTCTGGAGCATCCCACCGCTCTTGATCTCGGCCGGGTCGTCGATGTGCAGGATTAACGCGTCGACCTTCTCCCGCCCCAGCAGACTCATGCGGTGCATGATCGTGCCTGGTAGATGACGAGCGAACGCGGGCTCGGCGACCCCCAGCAACACCGGCAGGTCGGCCGTGTGTGGGCCGGCCTGTTGCAGAAGCTCATCGCTGTCCGCCGGGTCCACCACGAGCAGCGACGGGTGCGACTGGACATACTCACGATCCTGACCGGTGAGCATCGGCAGTCGCCAGGCGCAAGGGCCCACGACGATGTCGGCGTGTTCGAGTTTACGGCTTATCCAGTCCGTCATCTGGCCTTGCTGACGTGGGGGTTGTCGGTGAGGTAAAAACGCAGCGGCTCGTTTGCCCACTCCTGAGCGTAGTTTACACCGACGCGCGGGCCAACGGTGATGCGGGACACCGGGGCCGCGGTCTTGCGTGCCTGCTCGATGAAGAGGGGGCCGCTATGGGTCAGGTCTTGACCATCCAACTCGCGTTCGATACCCAGGGCCTGACACAGCTTGGCCGGTCCGGAGCACAGGTCGGTGTCACGGCGGGCGGGCGGGCGTCGTGTGTACATCATGTCTATGCCCTCGGTCGGCTCCAACGCCCGTATCAGCACCGCGACGGGGTCCCCGGCCACGGAAGCGACGACGTTCATGCAGTGGTGCATCCCGTAGGTGAAATAGACGTATGCGTGCCCGCCGTCTCGCCACATGGATTCATTGCGTGGTGTACGCCGACCGCCGAAGGTATGTGCGGCCATGTCCTGCTCGCCGAGGTAGGCCTCGACCTCGACGATGAGGCCTGCGAGTCGTTGACCATGAGGTGGACTGAGTACGCGGACCAGTCGCTGTCCAAGTAGGGCCCGGGCCAACTGCACGGGTTTGCGGCGGTAGAAACTTCGGGTGAGACGCGGCGGCATGGTGGCAGTGTAGCGGGGGAGAACGCGATGTAGCGGTGGAAGCCGCCAAGCCGCAAGCGGCTAAGACACAAAGCTCCGCCAACGGGACACCGGGATCATCCCCGCGGACATGACCGCGAGTTGACTGCCTACGAAAACAAGTATCCAGAAGACGGCGGAATCCATGAACCCGTAGCTGTGCAGACCCACGCCCAGCATGTTTGTGCCGAACCAGCTCCAGACGGTGATGATGTTCCCGAACACGGCGAGGATGGCCACGCCCCGGGCCTTGATCATCCCCCCCCAGCGGGCGTGCAGGATCAGCGCGTTCATCAGTACGATCAGGACCGCGCCGTTCTCCTTGGGGTCCCAGCCCCAGAACCGGCCCCAACTCTGATCCGCCCAGATCCCACCCAGCACCGTCCCGATGAAGCTGAACAGCAGCGCAAACGCGATCACGCCGTACATCATCTTCTCAAGGGTCTTGCGGCGGTCTGGTGTCAGGCCGCGTGTGTAGACGCCCATCAAGATGTACGTGATCCCGATGAACCCCGCCAGGAACGTCGCCGAGTACCCGATGGTCACGGTGATGACATGGGTGGAAAGCCAGAAGTTCGAGTCGAGCACGGCCTGCATCATGTTCATCGTGTCGCCGTCGGCGAGGTTGTGTGCGATGATCATCGTGACGAACCCGATCAACGCCGACAGCGCCGTGCCCATCCCGTTTCTAAACAGCCACTCCAGGAACAAGCCCATCGCCACGCAGAACCATCCGATAAACACGGCCGAGGAGTAGAGGTTGGTCACGGGGGCGTAGCCTTGCATGTAGACCCGCGCACTTAACCCAAAGGTACTTAGGCAGAAGGCCAGGGTCAGCACACTGACGGCGGCGCGGCCAAGCCCCTTGGGCAACCCCGAGCCTTTGAAGCCCGCGGTCAATAGTGACGCGCAAACCAGCAGGAACGCCAGGACGTACAGAACTGTGCTCTGGTAGAACGGCTGGAGCTTGTTGAAGAAGACCTCGAAGCGGGCCTTTCTCGTGATGTCCGGTATCCGCTGGTCGAGCATCGTGGCGTAGTCGGCGACCTCATGGTTGAAATGGTCGGGGTCTTGATTTTGATACGCCAGGAAGATGTTGCTCAGGCGCTTGGCTGCGTCGCTGGGCTCGCCATGCGCTTCGTGTCCTCCGTGCGGGGCGTGTATTTCGGCGGAGAGCGGCCGCCACTGCTCCTCGGCTGTAAGCGGCGGGACGGTGTACGGGGCCTGCTGGGTGAATAGCAGTGAGTAGGTCGTCACATGGTCTCTTAGCTCGGCCAGGTGTTTCTGATAGGCGTCCCGGTCTATGGGCTTGATAGCCTCGACCTGTTGGAACTGCACATTCAGTTCCTGTGCGAAACGCTGAATGTGGTTGAACGAAAACCGTTTCTGATCGCCCTGGTTGGCCTCGATGAGGCTCTTCACGTCGGGGTGATCGATCCGGAAAACTTCGTAGACGTTCGCATCGTTGGGCCGGGTCATCACATCGATCAGCCAGCGGATCGCGGGCCGGCGTATTCCGTCGATTTTCACGGTCTGGCGGTCGCTCACAATCAGGAGGCTGTTGCGCGCGACGGTGTCCAGCGGCTTGGTTCGCCCCCCCGCGGAAACCGGCAAACTACCCAGCGTGTCCAGGTCGTACACACCCTGTTCGTGCTTAGGCATCAGCGGCATGGCGAGCACGGCCAGGCTAAGCAGTATTGCGGCGGCGTGGATGAGTGTTGCGAGCTTGTTCATCGTCTTGTCCTGCTGACAAACTTCCTGAGCATCACACCGAAGTGGACCGACAGGCCCAACGACACCAGCGAGCAGGCGATATAGGGCATCAGCCAGCCGGGGTTGCGTACGACCTGGAGGATCGTGCGTGTGTCCCCCGAGTACCCGCTCTGGTAGAACGTCTCCCCGCGGTAGCGAAGCGGATGGTTCATGTAGATCAACACCGTGCGGTCCTCGTTGTGGGTCGGGTCGACCAGGCGGACCTCGCTGGAGAAGTTCTTGGGTATCTGCGTGCCGACGAACTTGTCGTGTTTGAAGTCGATCAGGTGAAGCGTGTAGGGCTTGTAGTCTCTTCGGAAGCGCAACTCGATCAGATAAGTTTTGTCGCCGACGGTGACCGGCTGCCTGGGATCATCGAAGGCGATGCCGTGCAGCGAGACCATCCAAATGCCGAGGGTTTCGCCGTCGCGGCTGAACCGCAGGTAGGCCGAGGGCGCGTCGACCTGCCCGCCATCGACGCCGGTGGCCGGGGGTAGTGACGACGCCAGCGCCATCGTGCCGAACCCTTCGGTAACCTCGGGGGTGTTTTGCTTGAGCATCGGGTCCGCCATCCCCCGCCCGGTGAGCGTCGAGTTGGGCATCCAACGCAGCACCTGGATATCAAATGGCAGTTGCGGTTCGTTGATCGTCCCCCCGTTGGTGTGCCGGGCCAGCATCGAACCGGGCACGGTCAGCACGTCGTCATGGCCCTGGGGCGAAGGGTCGACAATCGCCAGCTCGCTCACACGGATGTCCTGGGCGTAGTTGGCGCTGCGTCCTTCGTCGATGGTCATGTTCCACTCGACCGCGAACAAGCCTGTAACCAGCTCCCCGGCGAGCAACACGATCAGCCCGACGTGGGTGATGATGATCCCGGCCCGCTTCCAGGAGAGTTTGAACCGCACGGCATGCGCCGCCAGCAGGTTGACCAGCATCAGGATACATAGGCTGTATCCGCCGACGAACGGCACCCTCAGGTCCGCGAAACCGACCGGCATCCAGAGCCACAGCGAGTGGAAGTACTGATCGACCACCGCCCAGTTGCCCTCGTATTTCTGCGCGACGGTCCCGACGAGGATCAGCACCATCGCCAACGCGAACAGCAACACGGTCAGCCGCAGCGACGCCACCGGGGCCAGGATTTTTTTCATCCCCTTATTCACCGGGTGCCTCCGCAAAACTCACCGACTCGACGAAATCGACAAAGGCCTGCTTGTGCAGGTCGACGGTCTGGTTCGGCCCGGTCATCTTGAAGAACCAGGTCTGATTATGTTGTGGACGGGGGACCAGCACGACGAGCATCCGCTCGATCCCGGCTGTGGCGTCTGGCGGTGACACCAGATCAATCAGCCCGGCGGGTGATTGATCGACCTGAACGCTGGTCATGGGTTGCTCTTCGATTGCGCCGACGGGTTCGAGCCCGACCTGGCCGCGCCAGCGGTTGATGTTGGGGAGGACGCCGCCGGCCTGGCCGGACAGCGGGGTGACGGTCACCTTCGCGGCACCGGATTCACCGGGCGCGTCGAAAGACGCCATCGCCATCCCCGACCCGCCGGGTATCGGCAGCCAGCTTTCCGGCAGGCTCCAGGTAATCCCGGGTTCAGCGGCATGTGGTCTACCGGCCGGGCCCATCGGCGCCGGTGGGGTATAGGCCGGGGCTTTGGGTGCCTGATAGCTGCGGACCTGTTCGTCTTCACACCCGGCCAACAAAATCAACGACAACACCCCGCACGCCGTGGCCTTCAGCCAGGCTTGGGCGATCACCGTCTGGGATATGTATTTAGAGCACTTAATCATTCGCGATACTTTATTAAAGTTGGTGGGTGGAGATTCTATCAACAATGACAGGCCAAGGCTCGGCTGTGGCGGGCGGGTGAATCCATGCGTACAATCCCGCCCAGTCAGGTAAGCCCCGCCTGCGGGTGTTCCGTCGGCGAAGGGAGATCTCCGCGTGCGGGTTCTGGTCACGATGTTGATGGTAGGTCTGGGCGGGGCGATCGGTGCCGTGTTGCGGGTCACGATCACGGCCGCGATCAATACGGCCCCGACCGGCCCTTGGAAGCTGGGGACCCTGGGGGTCAACCTGCTGGGCTGCTTCCTTTTTGGGCTTATCTGGGCCCGGGCGGATATGAGGCTGCAACTGGAAGCCCCGGCCACGATCGCCCTATTAGGCGGGTTCATCGGGGCGCTGACGACATTTTCGACGTTCGCATTCCAGAGCACCGAGCTGTATCGGCAATCGGATTACGCCTGGGCCGCGGTCAATCTGATCACCCAGAACGGCCTGGGGATCGCCATGGTGTTCGCCGGGATCGCGGCCGCCAAGGGGCTGACGTCAGCCGGATAGCGGGCCGCTGAGATTCAGGCCAACCTTCACGGTTTGGCGATACTATGAAGCGGAGAGCAGAAGTTCTAGTAAACAAGCGTTGGTGGTCGCAGGCCTCTAGGTTACAATGCCTCAATATGTAATATAAGTCGTATTTTA
>JAJDCV010000364.1 GCA_029260675.1 Phycisphaeraceae bacterium | reverse complement strand
TGGCGTAGTCGGGGTGGAATGCGAAGCCGCCCTGACCCTGCTGCCCGAAGTTACCGATGACCAGGTCGATGTCGGGTTGGCCTGCCTTGCTGGGGATCCCGCTTAGGTTCAGGAAGATGTTGGGCGAGGCGATGCCGCCGTCGATGATGCGGACGCCGCCGCGCGAGTCCAGGACGAACAGCCGGCCGGAGGTGTCCGGCGATTCAACAAGGTGGTTGATCCCGTCACGCTGGAACGACCCGGTCGCCGCGGGGAACTGCACGAAGTCGACAAGATCGACCGCCAGACCGGGCTGGTCGATCGGCGGCAGGGGGTTGGCGGCGTGTGACGGGGAGGACACGGCCAGTGACAGACAGACAAAAAATAAGGCGGCAGGCAACTGAAATTTCATGACATATCCACAGAGGTGTCCGCGCATGGCCTAGCCCGCGTCAGTCACCTGTTTTTCGGTGAATCGACGCCGGACTCGGCTTGTTCTCTCCCTGCCGCCCCGCCATGGTGACCCAGAGCCGGAACAACAGATAGGCCCTTCATCTACAAACAGCATCGCCGGCCCGATGATCGGGGTCGGTGGCTTGATTACGCTCGGATTCGGCCGGGGGTATTCCGGTGGGAATACCGATGACCCGTGTCCAATCCCTTCCCCGGGGAGCGAACCACGGGAGGCGAAATGGCCGGCCTGATCCAGCGCCGACATCCCTCACTCCTGCCCTTCCAACATACCACAAGAACACGGATTATCAATACTTTTTACCCGAAAAAATCAGCCAAAACCGTGGATGCCTCGTGTGGGTCGAGGGGGGGGATTACGGATCGGACGGGTCTGCCACGAGTGATCTATATAAGGCCTCGCCCATGTGCCCGCCTACCCGCCTCAGATGCTTAAGTTTCTCGCCCGGCAGGTACATCAACTCGAAGGTCATGCAGAAGCCGGCCTTTAGATGCTTGAAGGCTAACGTCTCAGTCGAAGGGTTGTCCCAGCCGGAATCCCAACTCGCCAGCCCCGGTTCCAACGCGACCATCGCCCGCCAGAACGGATCGTCCCAGTAGCCCTCTTCCTTGCAGAGGATCCCGACGTGGTGCTGCGTGTCGGTCCAGCAGTGCAGGTCGATGAAGACGTCGACCCTCCCGCCGGTGTCTTTAAGCAGCGCGTTGCCGACCGTGGCGATGTCGGGCATATCCTGCCAGAGGTCCTCGCGCCAGAAACGGTTGGCGTCCCGTTCGACGTGCTGCACGGTGGTCCGGTTGTACCCGGCAAAGCGCCCGTCGGGGTTCGCCATCGGGTAGATGAGAAACCGGGCCTTGCTGCGCACCGCCGCGGCGTGGGTCGAATCGCCGACCAGCCAGTCGCATAGCGCCTCCAGCACGTGATTCGCCAACGTCTCGTTGGGGTGGACCCCGCTCATCAGCACAACCGATTTCTTCGGGCCTGGCGCCGAAGGATCGGTGATCTGATAACCCAATAGCGGGTTGGGCGGGATCGTTCGGCCAAGGTCGTCGACGCCGCCGGGCGACATCCCAAGCAAGAGTTGTGCATCCGAAGAAGGGGTCGGGGAGACCCACGGGCTGTTGCGAATCTTCTGCGAGTGAGACAACACGCGCGACACCGGGTAGGGGAACCCGTACGCCACCGTCACCCGGTCCGAAGTGAAGGGCCGATGATTGCCAAAAGAAAACGTCTCGGCGTCGGCGTCTCTTTGGTTGAAGTCGAAGTAGCGCCACCGCTCGCCGTCCTCGGTATAGACCATCTGGTGGTGGTTCAGCCGGTCGCGGTCGGTGTCGAAGTTGTCGCCGATCTGGAATGTCAGCGTCCGCCCTTTGACGTTGGATGCGGTGAAATGCAGCCATTTCCAGCAGCCGGTGTTGAAGTTATCTCGCCCGGCCAGAAGGACGGTGTCGCCCTTGACCGACGACCTGGCTACGTCCAGGGAGCCGCTGTCGAAATCCGCGTCCAGCAAGATCGGTTGGTCAGGCATGTGAGTATCCTAATCAAACTGGTCCTCCCCGGGGGTGTGTGCCTACAATGCGTCCGATGCAAACGTTCTTATCAATCCTTGAGAAGACCTGGGAGATGGCGCTGGCGGCCTCGCCGTGGCTGCTGGTCGGGCTGGTCGTGGCGGCGCTGATCAAGGTCTACATCCCCTCGGCTTGGCTGACGAAGTTCCTGCGCGGCCGAGGCGGCGTGGTCAAAGCAGCGTTCATCGGGGCGCCGTTGCCGTTGTGTTCCTGCGGGGTGATCCCGGCGGCCCTGGCGCTTCGGCGTCAGGGTGCCTCGCGCGGTTCGGTGATGTCTTTCCTGGTCGCGACACCGGAGACCGGCGTGGACTCGGTCGCGGTGTCTTACGCGCTGTTGGGCCCGTTCCTGGCGGTGGTCCGACCGGTCTCGGCGATTCTAAGCGCGATCGCAACCGGGCTGGTCGGTGCTGCGTTGCCGGAGGAGGCGACGGCCGGTGAGTCGGCTTCCGCCGAGAGTGCTGGGGGGTGTTGTTCACAGGAGTCGGCGAGTCCGTCTGGTGAGGCGTCTACACCTAAGACATCCTGCTGTGCAAGCGAAGAACCCAAGGCCGCGTCTTCGTGTTGCGCAAGTGAAGAGCCCGAGCCGGCGTCATCCTGCTGCTCCACTAAGGCCGACACGCCCACGCCACGCAAGCCCGGCCTGTTCGCGGCGCTGGTCGAGGCGGCGGCGGAGGTGCTGGGCGACACGATGAAGTGGCTGTTGATCGGGTTGGTGATGGCCGGGACGATCAGCGTGTTCATCCAGCCCGAGCAACTCGGGGGCTGGGGCTCGGGCCTGCCGGTGATGATCCTGATGGTGATCGTAGGGATCCCGATGTACATTTGCGCAACCGCGTCGACCCCGCTGGCGGCGGGTCTGCTGATCGCCGGTCTGTCGCCGGGTGCGGTGCTGGTCTTCATGATGGCCGGGCCCGCGACCAATGTGGCGACCCTGGGTGTGGTCCGCAAGGAGATGGGCACACGACACATGGTCGCCTACCTCTTAACCGTGTCGCTCAGTGCCATTCTTTGCGGACTGGCAACCGATGCGATCGCGTCGGTGTGGTCGATCAGCGCCATCGCGCAAGCACAAGCCGCACACCACCACGAGATGATCCCGCAGTGGTTGGCGATGGCTTGTCTGGCCGTGCTGGTCTTGCTGGCGGTCAAGCCGCTGCGTGCGAAGCTGCTACCCGTGGAGCGGTCGGCGAGGCTCGATGCCCCTGTCGAGAACACCACGCCCAAGCCCGCACTCGACGACCGCGCATGACCGATTCGTGGTGGTGCCATGAGCGGTCACTCTGTTAAGCCCCTATCTTCCGCGTGTCCCTCGCCGCTACCGCCCGGCTATCGCTCGCATCGGTTCTAACCTCTTGGGATAACTCACAATAATTTTACGATTGATAAAGAAACCCTTGACGTTAAAAATCCAAGTAGGTACTATTACCCTTAAGCACGGCCCGGGGCCGGACCACTATATTGTCAGCTGTACAGGGCAGAGATTCACTGGATACGTCTAGTCGAATGGTCTGCTATTCCGGTGATTGTGTCCTTAACGCAAAGGATTTTCTCGATGTATCTTCGAACGACCAGCTTCGGCGTGTTGCTTTCAACAGTCGTAATCGCTTCGGCATATCCGACGGCGGCGAAGGGCGATACGCTGCTGGCGGTATTCGATTCTTGCTGTTCGGGGGGGCTTACCCCGGTGACGGACACAATGGATATGCGGCTCTCATTCGACGACACCGAGTCCGATTTCAACGACGTGGGGCCCTTCCTCTTCAACACACTGACGCTCAGCCCGGCAGACGAGGGAAGGACGTTCATGGCCGATGTAACCAACAGCCCGGACTGGCTTGTTGTTACCTCGCTTCTTACCGATGGCGTTTCTCAACTCCATTCAGTAAATGTCACAGTTCAGAAAGACAACCGGAGAACAAGGATCCGCTTTCTAACAGAAGAAGCGATTCTATTTGCTGATCGCCACCCCGCCCTGATCGGAGGCCCCGACCTGGCGGGTGCGACGATCACCGCTATCGAATTCGGGTTTCCGGTGTTAGATTTCCTGCCACCGAATGCGGAAACACCTTCAGATAGGATTGTATGGTTAGGGAGGACTATTCGTTTCTATGGCGTTGTGCCCGAACCCACTTCCGCGGTGGCGTTGTTGCTACTCGGTTCGTTGTCATGCCTGCGTCGGGAATGGGCCTGAGTGTACCTATTAACTCCAGCGATGTATTGAAAGATATCGCGTCATTGGCCAGGGGCGGAAACGCGGGATATGTCGGCAGCGCGAGTTGGGTTCAGCCATGCGTTCCCGGGCGGCTGCGCCAAGCTGACTTGTGTGAGGCGCGTGTCTATGATGCACATACATGACCTCGCCCCGCGACAAATTCGACAAACTCCTGGCTAAAGCGCATGCCTTGCCCGCCGTGCCGGGGGTCTACCTGATGAAAGACCCGGCCGGCGTGGTGCTCTACGTCGGCAAGGCGTTGAACCTCCCGGACCGGGTAAGCAGCTACTTCGTCCCGTCCGCCGATCTGGGGCCGGCTAAGCAGCCGATGCTCGACCTGGTCGACGACTTCGATGTCATCGAGTGCGAGGGAGAATGGGAGGCCCTGCTCACCGAGAACCGGCTGATCAAGGATATCCACCCCAGGTTCAACGCCCGGCTGACCGACGGTAAGAGCTTCCCCTACCTGGTGGTCACCAGACGCGACGATTTCCCCGGCGTCTTCATCACCCGCGAGCCCATGGCCCCGCAGTTCAGGGGCGCCAAGGTCCTCGGGCCGTTTACCAGCGTGTACGCGCTGCGGGAGTCGGTGCAGCTGGCGCAGCGGGTGTTCAAGTTCCGCACCTGCCACCTGGATATCCGCGAAGACGACGATCAACGCCGACACTTCAGGCCCTGCCTGCTGTACCCGATCAAGCAGTGCACTGCGCCCTGCGCCGCGAAGATCGATAAGCAGGCGTACCGCGTCGACATCAAACGCTTCGTGCGGTTCCTCGAATCCAAACGCTCGGTGATGCTCCGCGAGATGAAGTCACAGATGCAGGATGCGTCGGATGCACATCAGTTTGAGCAGGCAGCCGTGCTGCGCGACCAGATCAAGGCACTTGAGAAGCTCGACGAGCGCGGCAAGGCCAGTCAGGGCTGGCAGCCGGAGGTCGAGTCGTTCCTGATGGACCCGCAAAAGGGCATGGAATCACTGGCACGCACGCTGGGTCTGTCCGAGCCGATCCGTTGCATCGAGGCGATCGACATCGCACACCTGCAAGGCGGCGAGACCGTCGGGTCGAAGGTCTGTTTCGTGGACGGCCGGCCCTTCAAGAACGAGTACCGCCGATACAAGATCAAGTCGGTGCCCGGCGGTAACGACGACTACGCCTCGATCCGTGAGGTGGTCAGCCGGCGATACCGTGAGGCCGGCGCGGGCCACGAGCTGTACCCCGATGTCATCCTGATCGACGGCGGGCTTGGGCAACTCCACGCGGCCATGGAAGCCTTCGATCAACTCGACACCAAGCCCCCGATGGTGATCTCGCTGGCGAAGAAAGAAGAGCTCCTCTACACACAGGCCAAGAGCGAGCCGATCCGCCTGGGCCGGGAGAACCCCGGGCTGCGATTGTGTCAGGCGATCCGTGACGAGGCCCACCGCTTCGCCCAGCACTACCACCACATCCTAAGGCGGAAGAAAACGGTGGGGGAGTGAGCCGCGAGCCAACATCGATCCCGCCGCCGCGTATCACGCCGGGCGCGCTGTAACGAAGGGCAGCGGGATGACTGTGGGCCCGTTTGTCGTCGACTTCATTCGGCCTTGGCAGCCTTCTTGCTTCGGAAACACAGGACCGCGATCAACAGACCGGTCGCAACCCCGGTGACGTGTCCCATGTAGGTGCTGATAGCGAGTCCCTCTGCTGCGCCGCTGCCGTAGATCAGTTTGGCGATCAGCGAGAAGGCATGCATCACCGCGAACAGCGAGGCGAGCACTCCGATTACGACCTTGATTGCTTTGCCCATGTCGAGGCCTCCTTGGAATCCCGGCGGTCGCCCCGAACACGGGATCGATACCGGGTCCGGATAAACTGACACACACTTCTGCCCGATGCAAGTAGGTATCACATGTTGAACGAGCGCATCGTCATCCTATCGGACACGCACCTGGGCAAGCCCACGGGTGGCGCGGTGTCTGCCGAGGCGCTTCGGCCGCTGTGGGTTGGGGCGGACCGGCTGGTGATCAACGGGGATATCGCCGAGGTCCACGATGCCGCCCTCCGTGTCGCCGCCGCCAGGGAGGTCCTGCGGATCGAGCAGTGGTGTGAAGCGGACGGCGTCGAGTTGACGCTGATCTCGGGGAACCACGACCCGCTGATCACCGACCGCCGCAGCCTGAAACTATTTGATGGCGAGGTCTACCTGACCCACGGCGACGCGCTGCACCCGGCGATCTCGCCCTGGACCGGGCACCGCGATCGGCTGCGGTTTTTGAATAAGCGGACGCACGACGCGCTTGAGCCCGGTGACCGTGCGTCCTCCGCCGGTCACCTCGCCGCGGCGCAGTACGCCTCGCATTTCACCTGGGACGAAATGACCCGGCACCACGAGGCTTCACACCAAAAGGTTTTTCAGAAGCTCGCGTGTGCGGCGGTCAAGTCCATGCGGGTCTTGTGGTACTGGTACACCCTGCCGCGCAGCGCTCAGAAGTTCGCCAAGCGGTACGCGCCAGACTCACGGTTCTTCATCTTCGGGCACATCCACCGGGCGGGCGTCTGGCGCTTCGGCCGGCGGGTGGTCATCAACACCGGGGCGTACGGTTTTCCGTTCCGCCCCCATGCCGTGGTGATCGACAACGGCGAGCTGTGCGTCTGGCCTATCGTGTACCACCGGGACACCCAGCGGTATGGATTGGGGGCCAAACCCCGGGCAAAGTTTGATCTGAAACGCGCCCGACCGGCTGTGGCCGCTTAGACACACCTAGGCCGCATGGGTTTTCGTAAAGTCCTGTTCCAGGAGCAGGTGCACGTCCTTGCCCATGACCGGCTGGTTGAACAGGTACCCCTGGCCGTACTGGCAGCTAAGCCCCTGGAGCAACGCCAGCTGATTGGCGTTCTCGATCCCCTCGGCGATCACAGCCATATCCAGGTTCTCGGCCAACGCGATCACCGCGTGGAGGATCGCGCCGTAGTGACGCTCCTTTCGGCCGACGCTGTTGATGAAGCTGCGGTCGATCTTTAATACGTCAAGCGGGAACCGGTGCAGGCAGGTCAGAGACGAGTGCCCGGTCCCGAAGTCGTCCATCGCCAGGCCCACACCCAGGTCTTTGAGTTGGTTTAAGACGTTTGACATTTGATCGAGGTCATCCATCACCATCGACTCGGTAATCTCCAGGCGCAGCATGCCCGGCTCGATCCCGGATTCGAGCATGATGGCGTTGATCTGTCCGATCAGTGCCGGGTCGCGGAGCTGGCCACGGGACACATTGACGTTGATGAATTCGGGTGCGTTGTCGGGGTGGTCTCGGCGCCAACCGACAAACGCCGCGCAGGCCTCTCGCAGGACCCACCGCCCGATGGGGGCGATCAGCCCCAGTTCCTCGGCGATGTCGATGAATTCACCGGGTGGAACCTCGCCGCGGCGCGGGTGGGGCCAGCGGATCAGTGCCTCAAGCCCCTTGAGCTTCCCGGACTGCAGGCAAACGATCGGCTCGTACACGACCTCGAAGGCCTCGTTCTCCACCGCGGTCCGCAGCTCGTTTTCGGTCGTCAGGCGTTCGACGATCGTCTTATGCATGTGCTCGTCGAACACGACGTACCGGGCTTTACCGGTAATCTTGGCCTGGTACATCGCGGTGTCGGCGTCACGGAGGACGTCATCCGGCTTGGTGTAACGTGGATCGCTGACGACAATCCCGATGCTCGCGGTCGAGGTCACCTCGTGCCCGGAGATCACGTAGGGTTCGTTGAACGTGTCCAGCAACCGCTGCGCGACGGTCGCCGCGGCGCGGTCGTCACTGATCCCCTCGAGCAGCACGACGAACTCGTCGCCGCCCAGACGGGATGGCAGGTGCGCATCACCGAACCGGGCGGTCGTGTCCAGGTCGCGGAGGTTGTCGCGTAAGCGCTGGGTGATCTCCAGCAGTAACCGATCTCCCGCCTCGTGCCCGAGGCTGTCGTTGATGATCTTGAAACGATCGAAGTCCAGGAACAGGACCGCGAACTTGTAGCCCTTGATCCGGTCGGTGCGGTGGATGGCCTGCACCAGGTGTTCGATCAGTAGTTTCCGGTTGGGCAGCCCGGTCAGCGCGTCGTGGTAGGCGGCGTGGCGGAGTTTGTCCTCGGTGATGCGTTGCTCGCTGACGTCGGCGAAGGTGACCGCCAGCCCGTCGCCGAGTTTCACGGCCGTGTACCGGTACCACTTCCCGTCGTGCCTAAGCCGTTGCTGTTCATCGTGGGGGAGTCCCGTTTCGACGACCGACACCGCCTTGTCGTACAGACCCTCGATGGACAGGCAAGGCAGGACGGAGTTTAGACGCCTGCCGACCAGGTCTTCGGCGCTTCGGCCGAGCAGTTGCTCGGCGGCGGGGTTGATGGTCTGCACGACGAAGTCCCGGATATCATCCATATCATCACGCACGGCGTGTAGGATCAGCACGCCGCCGAGCGCACTTTCCAGGATGCTGTTGAGCATCTTGCGCGGGTCTCTTCGGTCGTGGCTTTGGTCTTTGATACGGGCCACGCCGTGGCTGCGCTGTGATGGCGTTGGCCGGGCGAAGATACTCAGCAACGTGTAGACCAGCGCGATCACCCCCAGGATGATCAGCGGCCGGGTCGCCTGAGCCAGGAGGGCCCCGGCATATTCCGGCAGGCCGAGATGATCGATCCACCCGTTACGCTGGCACGCCTGGGCCAACATCCCGGCGGCGAGTAGCGAGATCCCCGTCAACAGCGCGCCCCATTTCACGGGCTGCCGGCGAGGGACCTTGCTGGAAGGGGTTGCGGCGCATGCCCCTTGACGCAGCAGGCGTTTGGCCGCACTCAGCGGCAGGTCTTCGAACTGCAGGCCCACCAGGTACGCACGGAACCCGACCTTCCGGCACCAGGCGATCCGCGTCTTGACGCCCAGCTTCGGGCCGTCATTGGTATCGAAAAAGATGTCGAGCCGGCCCTTCAAGGCACGCTTTGACAGGATCCGCACGCCCCCGGCTGACAGGTCGATCACCGACCCGGCGCTGCATGACAGACCGGGTTCGTTAAGGCGGCCGTGGCGCCGGTGTTCGACACTGCGGGTGGGGCGCGGCCGGGGTTGTGTAGAGCTTGGATCGATCGGTAGGGTCTCCCGATGGCTCATCGACTTGAGCCAGACGGGACTTAAGGTGTTATCCAGTCAGGACGTGAACCGCGCGTCCGTCAAGCTTTGGCACGGGTTATCTGCCGTTTTCTCGCGGCTTATCGGCACCCATCGCGAAGCGGTAGTCGTGCTTGCGGTTGCGGCGATCGACCTGGACCGGGAGCTGATTCAGCCGCCTGCACGAGCACCGGCAGGCGTGTACCAGCATGAACGCTAAGGTCAGCACCAGGCTCCCGGCGATCAGGGCGATCAGGGGTTCGGTTATGTCTGCACCCGTGCCCGGGCCCATGACCTTGAGCGATTCGACCGCCGCCGCCGTGAGCGCCGCGGTCAGCACCACCCACCCCAGCGCCCCGCGTGTACGGCCCCGCATCATTGAAAGCATCCACACCGCGCCGGCCAGGCAGTACACGATCATGGATCGGCCTAGCAGCACCGCCGCGACGTCATACGACCGGTCGAAGTAACGCTGAAACGGGATGAGATACACGGTTGATTCTCCGCCGTGTGCGGCCCCCGCCGGTGTGGCGGAAAGCGAATACCACAGCGCGATCAATCCCGCGTTGATCGCCAGCGCGATGAACATCACGACCGGCCGGGTCCGCTGCGTTTGCAGGCGGGGAAGTAGAAGACTCATCGGTTTCGCCGTCCGGCGGTAGAGCGCAAACGCCCCGGCCCGCCAGGCGGAGTTCACCCGGTGCCCAATCATCACGCCGGCGCACCCGCCCAGCGAGTTGGCCAGCACGTCCTGGATCGAGGCGAACCGCCCGGGGATCAGGCTCTGGGTCGACTCGATCACCCAGCTAAGCAGCACGACGGCCGCCGCCGCGGACACGATCTGCCACGTGTGCCTACCGGTCAGGCGTGACGCGGTGAGTCTAAGCAGCACGCCCAATGGGCCGTAGAGCAGCAGGTTCAATACGAGGTCGCTTGCCCAGGTCGGTACGCCGTAGGATGAGACTTCTGTGACCGCCGGCACCCAGGTTGGGCTAATGATCCAGCCGAGAATTGCCGGCCCGATGCCGCCGGCCTGGGCCGCCGCGCCG
>JAJDCV010000363.1 GCA_029260675.1 Phycisphaeraceae bacterium | reverse complement strand
AAGCCATAACATCGAAAAGCCGGAATCGCAGAACGACCTCATCAGTGGAACGCTAAATAAAGGAGCATCCCTCAGCCCCCGGCTCTGCCGGGGGATTCCCGGTGATGGACAAGCCGTGAGAACTTCAAGGCGCGTGATCCGCAGATGACGCAGATAAAAAAAGAAGGCATGCTTTCGCATACCTTCTTAATCACTGTAATTTACATAATCCGCACAATCTGTGGACACGACCCCTCGGCGTCTTCCTCTGCGCCCTTCGTGCCTTCGCGGTCCACCATCCCCCGATCACATCTCGATCGACTTGAGCCAGGGCATCATCGCACGCAGCTTCTTGCCGACCACCTCGATCGGGTGGTTCTTGTCCTTGGCGCGGGCCTCTTTAAACCAGGGGAAGCCCTTCTCAAAGTCGCCGCGGAAGGTCTTGGCAAACGTGCCGTCCTGGATCTCCGTCAGTGCCTTCTTCATTTCTTTGCGGGTCTCCTCGGTGATGATCCGCGGGCCCATGTGGTAGTCGCCGAACTCCGCGGTGTTGCTCACCGAGTAACGCATGTAGTTCAGACCGCCGCGCTCGATCAGGTCTATGATCAGCTTCAGCTCGTGGCAGACCTCGTAGTAGGCCATTTCGGGGGCGTAGCCGGCGTCGGTCAGGGTCTCGAACCCGGCCTTGATCAACTCGCTCAAGCCCCCGCACAGCACGACCTGCTCGCCGAACAGGTCGGTCTCGACCTCGTCCTTGAAGGTGCTGACGATCACGCCGGCGCGGGCACCACCGATGGCGATGGTCCAGGCCAGGGCGATGTCCTGAGCGTTGCCGGTCGCGTCCTGATGCACCGCGATCAGGCAAGGCACGCCGCCGCCACGCTCGAACTCGCTGCGGACCACGTGCCCCGGGCCTTTGGGCGCGACCATCACGACGTTCACGTCCTTAGGCGGGACGATCGTCTTGAAGTGGATGTTGAATCCGTGCGTCGCAACAAAGGTCTGCCCGGCCTTGAGGTTCGGCGCGATCTGCTTGTCGTAAACGGTCGGCTGAACCTCGTCCGGCAGGGTCACCAGGATGATGTCCGCCTGCTTGACCGCTTCGTCCGCGCTTATGGGCGTGAAGCCGGCCTCGACGGCGGCCTTGTGGTTGTCCGTGCCTTCCAGCTCCGAGACGATGACGTTGATGCCGCTGTCCCGGCCGTTCTGTGCGTGGGCGTGGCCCTGGCTGCCGAAGCCGATGATGGCCACGGTCTTGCCCTGAAGCGGTGCAAGCGAGCCGTCCGATTCCTTGAGGATTTCCACCGACATTATGTTCTCCTGGGGTATTTGAGGCCGCGGGCCGGAGGATTCACCGGTGTCCGACCGCGCAGACCCGCTAAGGTAGTTTGGGGCTCCTCGACCGTCAAACGCCGGACTTGCCATGGCGATCGGGCCCGCGGGATCGTGCCCGTGAGGCCCACCAGGATCCCCAAGCGTATGGCCTAATCGACGCAGAGCACCCCCGCGTATGGCACAGCCCAAAACATCGACCGGCACGGCAGGGGCCGGGATAAATCACCCGTGCGTGGCTTACTTCCCGGCGAGGATCGACTCGATCTTACCCAATTCATCACCCGCGAAATCCAGGTTCTTCAGTGCATCCACACAGTCTTCGACCTGCCCCACCCGGCTGGCGCCGATCAGGGCCGAGGTCACCGCCGGCTGCCGAAGCACCCAGGCCAACGCCAGCTGCGCCAGCGACTGACCCCGCGCCTTGGCTAGCTCAATGAGCGCCTGGACCTTGGCCAGCTTGTCTGGGGTGATTGTGTCGCGCTGAAGAAAACCGTGCGACTTCGCAGCACGGGAATCATCCGGCACACCCTGAAGATACTTGTCCGTCAGCAGCCCCTGCGCCAGCGGGCAGAACACGATCCCGCCAACACCCTCCTCTTCAAGCACACCAAGAAGCCCGTCCTCGATCCAACGATCGAACAGGCTGTACGACGGCTGATGGATCAGGCAGGGCGTGCCCATGCTGCGCAGTATCTTCACCGCCTCGCGGGTCTGCTCCGCCTGGTACGACGAGATGCCGACGTACAGCGCCTTGCCCGAGCGGACGATGCTGTCCAGCGCGCCCATCGACTCTTCCAAAGGCGTGTCCGGGTCCGGCCGGTGGTGGTAAAAAATATCCACGTAATCCAGACCCATCCGCGAAAGACTCTGGTCGAGGCTGGCGATCAGGTATTTGCGCGAACCATAGTCGCCGTAAGGCCCGGGCCACATCCCCCAACCCGCCTTCGTCGAGATGATCAATTCATCACGGTGTTGACCAAGCCCGTTGCGCAGGACCTGCCCGAAGGTCTGCTCCGCGGAGCCCGGCGGGGGGCCGTAGTTGTTCGCCAGATCGAAGTGGGTGACCCCCAGGTCAAACGCCCGGTGGATCATCGCACGGGAGTTCTCAAGCGTGTCGACCCCGCCGAAATTGTGCCACAAACCCAGCGAAATCGCCGGGAGTTTCAGCCCGCTTCGGCCGCAGCGGTTGAACGTCATGCTGTCGTAACGATTCTCGGCGGGCGTGTAGGTCATCGTCAATTTGCCCTGTTTTAAGAAGCCGGAAATCTGTGTGCGAGGGTGCCTAATACATCCTCAACCCCATCATCATAACGGTCTTTTCTAGCCGCGGGCCGAGGGGCCCCCCGCGTGTCACGCGGCGGCTAACAAATGTGTCAGGATGCTATCCATCACGTGGTCTTCTATGACTGGATCCAGAACGTTCTACTGTGCCGCCCGGGCTCGTCGAGGCTGAGGACCTGCTCCTCGGCGTGGTAGCTGGACCGCACCAGCGGGCCCGACTCGACGTGGCCGAAGCCGATGTCTTCGCCGATGCGCTTGTATTCCGCGAACGTTTCGGGTGTGACCCAGCGTGTGATCGGCAGGTGGTTGCGTGTCGGCTGGAGGTACTGCCCGATCGTCAGGATGTCGCACGACGAGCCGTCCACCACGTCTTCCATCAACTGGCTGACTTCGGGATCCTCTTCGCCGATCCCGACCATGATCCCGGTCTTGACGCGCAGGCCCTGATCTTTGCACCGCCTTAGCAACTCGATCGACCGGTCGTACTTCGCCTGCGGCCGAACCACCTTGTACATCCGGCGGACGGTCTCCATGTTGTGATTCAAGATGTCCGGCTTCGCGTCAATAACTTTCTGCAACGCGCCCCAGTCCCCACAGAAATCAGGGATCAGCACCTCGATTGAAGTCCCCGGCGACTGTTCACGGATCGCCTGGATCGTCTCAGCCCACAGCCCCGCCCCGCCGTCGGGTAGTTCATCGCGGTTGACACTGGTGATGACCAGATGGCGCAGACGCATCAGAGCCACCGCCTCGCCGACACGCCGGGGCTCATCGGTGTCGAGCGTCGGGGGTCGGCCGGTCTTGATGTGGCAGAACCCACAGGACCGCGTGCAGACGTCCCCGAGGATCATGATCGTGGCCGTGCCCCGTGCCCAGCAGTCGCCCATGTTCGGACACTTGGCCGACTCACAGACGGTGTGCAGGTTGTGCTCATCGACCAGCGACCGCAGCCGCTGATACCCCTTGCCCCCGGGCAGCTTGGCCCGCAGCCAGTCCGGCTTCTTGCGCTTGATAAAGTCCAGCGGCGGTGATGCCGGGGCGTTGTCCAGGACCTGCTCGCTAAGGGAGAATTGCTTCACAGCCATGGCAGTTTAGCCGGTTACGGGGTGGAGACAACCGATCCTAAAAAACAACGCCCCCACACGATTGTGCGGAGGCGTTGGGTGGTTCTGATTGTTGGCGTATTCAGGCCTCGGAGACTTCGACGAAGCGTTGGACGCTGCCGAGGTCGCGGAGGACTGAGAGGGTGGCGGTGACGGTGCCTGCTTCGCCGAGCCGTCCCTTGACCGGGTGCTGCTTGACGACGCGGCCGCCATACAGCCGGCCGCCGCGACGGCTGGGGCTGTAGTTCTTCTTGCGGATCTTCCGCTGGCGATCGTGCTCGGCGTAGACCACCGGGTCCTTGGCCAGCACCCGAACGAGGGTCTTGCTGGCGGCGGCGTTGGTCGGCTGCTTGACGATCTTGACGCTGATCTTGCTGCCTGGGGTGATCT